>DOVS01000323.1 GCA_003519965.1 Betaproteobacteria bacterium | reverse complement strand
TACCGGGCGCCGGACCGTTTGATTACGGCGACTTCTGCGCAGGGCAACCGTATTCTCCAGATCGACTGGCGGCCGGCGCTTGCGGTGTATCGGGAGTTGCTGGCGGAGGCGTATGGGGTCGATGTGACCCGCGAGAATTTTTACCGCCACGCGGTTCATTTCCCGTTTGGCGTTCTGCGGGCGGACGGCGAAGTGCTGGTGCGCATTCCCGTGGCGCTGGATGCGGAAGGGGCGATTGTCTGCGCGGGCGAGATTTTGCCGAATTCGCTGCTGACGCTGCTGGATGCGCGCGGTTGCGCTAATCGTGCGGTTCCGGCCTTGCAGGCGGCGCTTGCCCGGTTGGCGGGCGCGCCGGCGGCGTATCTGCTGTTGTTTTATTGCGCCGGGCGGCGGCTGCATGCCGGGCCATCGGCGTTGACGGAAATTGCGGCGCTGACGCACGACGGAGAAAAAAACGTGATTGGCGCGCTATCGCTAGGAGAAATCGGCACGGCGTCCAGCGGCGGGTATCCGCTGTTTCATAATGCGGCGCTGGTGGGGGTTCCATGGCCGGGCCGATAAGACAAGATCAAACGCTCGCCGTTCTCTATGACCTTGCCCTGACCATCGGCGGCGAGGTTGCGGTGGCGCCGTTGCTGACCCGGACGTTGCAACGCCTGCTCTATCATACGGGTTTTTCTGTCGGTATTTTTCTTTCCGATATTGCCGGGGAGGAAGGCGGCCAAGTCGAAGCCAAGATCGAGGCGGTGGTGGGCGATTTTTCCCTGATCCGCCGCCAAGGCGGGCGGCTGCGTTTGCCGGCGGCGCTGGTGCGCGCGCAGGCTGAGTTAGAGGAAGCCCCCGATCTGATCGCCGCCTTGCCCTTGCGAAAGCAACAGCGGGTTATTCTCCGCGTTCCGGTCGGCGAGTTGGGCGTTATTTTGCTGCTGGCGCCGCAATCGCCGGCTACCGGCTTGCCGTTGGCGGCGATTCTCGCGCCGATCGCGGCTAATCTGGAAAAAGCGTTGGCCTTGTGCCGCAACTACGAATCGACGTACGAGGAGATCGTCCAGCATTATGCTGAATCGCAGCTGGTTCAGCAGCTCTACGGCGATATTTTCAACAGTACGCGGGACGGCATTCTGATTACCGACCATCATCAACGGATTATCGACGTGAACGCTTCCTTTAGCCGGGTGACCGGTTATGCGCGCGAAGAGGTGCTCGGCAAAACACCGCGGGTTCTGGCCTCTGGACGGCACGATGCGTTATTTTACGCCGATATGTGGCGCAGTATCCGCGAGAAAGGCTATTGGAAGGGGGAGATATGGAATCAGCGTAAGAACGGCGATCATTATCCCGAATTGCTGAGTATTGGCGTGCTGCGCGATGGGGGCGGCGACATTATTCATTATTTCGGCGTTCTCACCGATATTAGCAGTCTCAACGAGGTCCAAGGCCGGCTGGAGCGCCTCGCGCATTATGATTTCTTGACCGATTTGCCCAATCGGTTCTTCTTCGGCGACAGCGTGGAGCAGGCGATTGCCCGCGCGCGCCGGGTGGGGCGTTGGGTGGCGGTGGCGTGTTTCGACATCGATCACTTTCACAAAATCAACGAGACCCATGGCCGCGCTTTTGGCGACAAGCTGACGGTCGCTTTCGCTCAGCGCTTGAACGAGGCGCTCGCCGCCGGCGAGGCGGCCGGCCGTCTGTCCAGCGAACACTTCGCCGTCATTCTGCCGGATCTCGCGCATTGGGAGGCGGCGGAACCGCGTTTAATTCAGTTGCTTTCCCTTTTCGGCGCGCCGTTCACGGTCGATGGCCAGGAAATCCTGATTTCCACCAGCGCCGGCGTCACCTTATTTCCCGCGGATGACAGCGATACCGACACCTTGCTGCGTCACGCCCAAATTGCACTGCATCAGACGAAGGACGAAAATCGGGGCGGGCTGCGCTTTTTCGACGCCGCGCAGGACCGGCGCGCCCGCGAGCGGCGCGTGCTGTTGGCGCGCGTGAAGCAGGCGCTCGCGGCGGGCGAGTTGCGCTTGTTCTATCAGCCCAAGGTGCGATTATCGTCTGGAGAAATTATCGGTTTCGAGGCGTTGCTGCGCTGGTTCGACCCGGATCGCGGCATGATCCCTCCCGGCGAATTTCTGCCGGTGATCGAAACCAGCCCGCTCATTATCGATATCGGCGACTGGGTAATGCGGGAGGCGTTGCATCAGGCCGCGCAATGGCGCGAATCCGGCTTGGAGACCAAGGTGAGCGTCAACATCGCGGCGCTGCATCTCCAGCAGCCGGACTTTGTCGATCACGTGCGCGCGGCGCTCGCGGATACGCCAGGAACGCCCGCGGGCAGCTTGGATATCGAAATACTCGAATCGGTCGCCATGCAGAATCTCGACCACGTGCGCGCGGTGATCGACGCGTGCCGCGCGTTCGGCGTGCTGTTCGCGCTGGACGATTTCGGCACGGGTTATTCGTCGCTTGCTTATCTGAAGCGGCTGCCGGTCGATATTCTTAAAATCGACCAGTCTTTCGTGCGCGATATGCTCAACGACGACAGCGATCTGGCGGTGGTGGAGGGGGTTATTTCCTTAGCGCATGTTTTCCGGCGCCAGGTTATCGCCGAGGGCGTGGAAACCGCCGAGCAGGGGGCGCAATTAATACGGCTGGGTTGCGATACCGCCCAGGGTTACGGCATCGCCCGTCCCATGCCCGGCGAGGCGGTCCTCGAATGGGCGCGCCGTTTCAAGCCGGATCCTTCCTGGACAGTGTAAACCGCCGTTGGTTCTAGGGCGCGCCATTCCCGGTTCGGCGTTTTTCCGCGGCTTTCGCGATTTTCCGGCGCGTCAACGCCCTATTTTTCCGTCTGTCGGGTTGGCGGTCACGTCCGTGCGAGGCGCCTGTGCGGGGTTTCGCGCGGCGGCTTTCCCCGTTCCGTTGGCCGAAACCGTTGCGGATGCGTCCGGATTTTATATCACGTCACGCACGGGCCGTCCCTGGCCGTTTTCGATGCATCGTCGCGGTTTCTTGTCGGGTCGCGAGTTCTACCGCGCTGGCGGGGGTGCTATAATCGGTCGCTTTTTTGGCTGAATCGAAGAGTAGGGAACGGGTTATGTTGAGTGCCTATCGTAGTCACGTGGCCGAGCGGGCGGCGCAGGGCTTGCCGCCGCTGCCGCTGAGCGCGGCGCAGGCCGCCGCCTTGGTGGAATCGTTAAAAAATCCGCCCACGGGGGAGGAAGCGTTGCTAACGGCGCTGTTCGAGAACCGTATTCCCGCTGGGGTGGACGACGCGGCCCGGGTCAAGGCGGCGTTTCTGACCCAACTCACCCGCGGCGAGGCCGTCTCGCCGCTCATCGACCAGCGGCGGGCGGTGGAATTGCTGGGCGCCATGCTAGGCGGCTATAACGTCACGACTCTGGTCGAGTTGCTGGATTCGGCGCTTGCCGCCGATGCGGCGCGGGCGCTGGCGCGCACTATTTTGGTTTTCGACGCATTCCACGATGTAGCGGAAAAGATGAAGGCGGGCAATGCTTACGCCCGTGCAGTGATCCAGTCCTGGGCGGAAGCAGAGTGGTTCAGCCAGCGGCCGGCGCTGCCGGACAGCATGCAAGTTATTGTGTTTAAAGCGCCGGGGGAAATCAATACCGACGATCTTTCTCCCGCGCAGGAGGCGTGGTCGCGCCCCGATATTCCGCTGCATGCGCAGATGATGCTGGTGAATAAAATGCCGGACGCGTTGGCGCGGATCGAACAAATGAAAGCGCAAGGGTTGCCCATCGCTTTCGTCGGCGACGTGGTGGGCACGGGTTCTTCCCGCAAGTCCGCGATCAATTCGGTGCAATGGCATTTAGGGCGCGATGTTCCCTTCGTGCCGAATAAGCGGACGGGCGGTGTCGTGCTGGGCGGCAAGATCGCGCCGATTTTCTTCAATACCGCCGAGGATTCCGGCGCGCTGCCGATTCAATGCGACGTGTCGGCGATGAATACCGGCGATGTGATCACCATTTATCCATTCCGCGGCGAAATTCATAATGCCGCCGGCCAAGTCATCAGCACGTTTTCCCTAGAGCCGGTGACATTGCCGGACGAGGTGCGCGCGGGCGGCCGTATTCCCCTGATTATCGGGCGCGGGCTTACGCATAAGGCGCGCGAGGCGTTGGCGTTGCCGCTCGCCGGTGGTTTCATTCAGCCGCTGCCGCCGAAGGAAACCGCCAAGGGCTTCACGCTGGCGCAGAAAATAGTCGGCCGCGCGTGCGGCGTCGCCGGCGTGCGCCCCGGCGCTTATTGCGAGCCGCGTATCGCTACGGTGGGTTCTCAGGACACCACCGGCGCGATGACGCGCGACGAACTCAAGGAACTCGCGTGCCTCGGTTTCTCGGCCGATCTGGTGATGCAAAGCTTTTGTCATACCGCGGCTTATCCCAAGCCGGTGGATATTAAGCTCCAGCACAACCTGCCGGGTTTCTTTACTCATCGCGGCGGCGTCAGCTTGCGGCCGGGGGACGGCGTGATCCATTCTTGGCTGAACCGCATGTTGCTGCCGGATACCGTGGGCACCGGCGGCGATTCCCATACCCGTTTTCCCATCGGGATTTCCTTCCCCGCCGGCTCTGGCCTCGTGGCGTTCGCCGCGGCGCTGGGAGCGATGCCGCTCGATATGCCGGAGTCGGTGCTGGTGCGCTTTACGGGGGAGGCGCCGCCGGGAATTACCTTGCGCGATTTGGTCAATGCAATTCCCTACGCGGCGATTCAAGCGGGAGAGTTGACCACGGGCAAGCAGGGTAAGAAAAATGTATTTTCCGGGCGGATTCTGGAAATCGAGGGATTGCCCGATCTCTCGGTGGAGCAGGCGTTCGAATTTTCCGACGCATCCGCCGAGCGTTCCGCTGCGGCCTGCACCGTGCGCCTTAATCAAGCGCCGGTCATCGAATTTTTGCAGTCTAATATCGCCTTATTGGAAAATCTCATCGACAACGGTTACCAGGACGCCCGCACCTTGCGCCGCCGTATCGATGCAATGAACGCCTGGCTGGATAATCCCGCGCTGCTGGCGCCCGACGCCGACGCCGAATACGCCTATGTGCTGGAGATCGACCTGGCCGCCTTGACCGAGCCGCTGGTGGCGTGTCCCAACGACCCCGACGAGATCAAGCCGCTATCGGCGGTGGCCGGCGGCCAGATCGACGAAGTATTCGTCGGCAGTTGCATGACCAATATCGGTCATTACCGCGCCGTCGCCAGCGTGCTGGAGGATGCGAATTTAATTCCGTCGCGGCTGTGGATTGCACCGCCGACCCGGATGGATGAAGCGGAATTGCGCGAGGAAGGGGCCTACGCCACTTTTGGCCGGGTCGGCGCGCGCACCGAAATACCGGGTTGCTCGCTGTGCATGGGAAATCAGGCGCGCGTGGCGGATAAGGCGACGGTGTTCTCCACCAGTACGCGCAATTTCGATAACCGTATGGGCAGGGGCGCGCAAGTTTATCTCGGCTCCGCCGAGTTGGCGGCGGTTTGCGCTCAGTTGGGCCGGCTTCCGACGGTGGAGGAATACCAAACGGTGGTGCGAGACAAAATCGCGCCGCTATCCAGCAATATTTACCGTTATCTGAACTTTTCCCGGATGGCGGCGTATCGCGGCAAACCAGGGGAAACACGGGAGAACGCATCCGCATGAACCGGACGCTGCGACGGGTTCGCGGGTAGAAAACCATGAAACTGATTATTTCCTTAACTAGCCCATTTGCGCGCAAGGCGCGTATTGTCATGGCGGAAAAGCGCATTGAATGCGATATTGTGGTCGATGCGCCGTGGGGGCCGGATACTCAGACGCCGCGCTATAATCCCTTGGGCAAGGTGCCGGTGCTGGTGCTCGATGACGGCGCGACCTTATTCGACTCCCGCGTGATTGTCGAGTATTTGGATTCCATCAGTCCCGTGGGCCGGGTCATTCCCGATGGCGGCGGACGGCAGCGGATTGCGGTGCGCCGCTGGGAAGCGCTGGCGGATGGGCTGGTCGACGCCGCGGTGGCGACTTATCTGGAGCGTAAGCGTCCGGCTCAGCAGCAAAACCCGGTGTGGATTACGCGCCAGCAGACAAAAGTGGCGGCGGCGCTGGAAGCGCTGGCGCACGATTTGGGCGGTAAGCCATGGTGCAGCGGCGATGTTTTCGGCCTAGCCGACATCGCGCTAGGATGCGCGCTGGGCTACCTCGATTTGCGTTTTCCCGACATTGGCTGGCGGAAAACCTATCCTAACTTGACGGCGCATGCCGCTAAACTAGCGGAGCGCCCATCGTTTACCGATACTGCACCGCCGGTTTCTTAGGGCGCATTCTCGCGGCCGTACGATTTTCTCCGGGGCGGGGTTAGCTATTGCGCCAATCCAGGTCGCAGCAGAATACGCGGGATTCTCCCCCTTGTTGGAACAAAAGAGATAGGGTCACGCACATGCCGGCGCCGGTAATCGATAAATAAGGGCGGCTGACCTGGATTTCTCCCGGCCGTTCCAGCGCCTCGATGAAGTAGCGCCGCCGCGACCAGACGGCGCCGCCGCCGTCGGCGAGGGGGGTGAAACGGGCGTCTTCCGCCGGCTGGCGGCCAGGCGCGAGGACACTGTCGCCCCATTGCCGTCCGGCGTCGTCCAGGATGAATAGCCGCGTTGTTTGCGGGAGCGTGAACAGCGCCGCGCAAGCCCCTTCCCAAGTAATCTCTTTTTTCGCCAGCCGTCCGGCGGCGCGGAGAAATGTTTCCACGTAAGGCGCAAGTTGGTCGCGGTGGCGGTCCCGCTCGCTATGAGAATAATGGGCGAAACGACGCTCCAGCGCTTCCAGTGCTTCGCCGTTCCCGCATGGGCAAGGGGCGGGGCGGCCGAAATAATAGCCTTGCATCAGGTCGATGCCCGCTTCCATGCCGATGAGGGCTTCCTCCTCGGTTTCGACGCCTTCCATCAGGACGAGACTGCCGGATTGGTGCAGCAATCCCACTAGGTTCGGCATGACCCGGCGCACTCGCGCGCTTTCCGCCGCTTGAACGGTCATGGCGCGGTCGAGCTTAACGATGTCGGGGGCGATGCGCCAGATGCGGTCGAAATTGGAATGCCCCGCGCCGAAGTCGTCGATGGCCACCAAGCAGCCTAGCCCCCGGTAATAGGCAACGGCGTCGGCCAGCATGGCCTCGTCGCGAATTTCCTCTTCTAATATCTCGACCACGAGGCGCTGGGGAGGGAAGGCGCGCCGCTTGAGCATCGCCTCGAAGAATGCGCCATAAGCGCGGCCATGGACGACGACCTGCGGGCTGACGTTAAGGAACAGCCAAGCGCCGCTATCCGCCGGAGCGGCGAAGTTGTGCACATGCACGCCGCGGCAGAGGCGGTCTAGATGGACGGTTTCCGCTTCATCGCGCGCCAGGGCGAAGGCGGCAAAGGGCGATACCGCCCCGTCCTCGCCGTCGCGCGCGCGGAGCAGCGCTTCGTAGCCGACGACGCGTCGGTGCGCCAGGCTGAAAATGGGCTGGAACGCGCTGTGCAGCGTTAGTCCGCGGAATTGTCCGGCATAGCGGCCATCCGCCAGGCGGAGAACCGCGTCTTCCGGCGCGGCCGCCGCCGGCCGGGGGATGGCGTGCGGACCATTCATCCGCGCGCGCTCACTTGGAACTGACCGAGCAATTGACTCATTTTATCGACGGTGACGCGCACCATATCGGCGGTTTGTTGCAGTTCGTCCATGACGCGGCGCATGCCCTCGGTGCCGGAAGCGACGTTCAAGGCGCTGGCGTTATGGTGTTCGCTATGCTGGGCGATTTGTTGGATCGCCGCCAGCAGCCGCGATACGATATCGTGCAGTCCGTTGTTGTCGGACGCGGCGTCTTCCGCCAGCCGCAAGCCCTCCTCGACTTCCGTCATGCCGCCGCCCATGACGCTGACCGCTGCTTGCGCCTCCTGTTGAATGCCTTCGATCATGGTGCGGATGTTCTCGGTGGCGCCGGTCGTGCGCTCCGCAAGTTTGCGCACTTCGTCGGCCACTACCGCGAAGCCGCGCCCTTGTTCGCCGGCGCGGGCCGCCTCGATCGTCGCGTTGAGCGCCAACAGGTTGGTCTGGCTGGCGATTTCGTTGATCACTTCGACAATATCGCCGATTTCGTCGGCGCGCTGGTTCAAGGTGTGGATGGCGTGGGCGGAGGTGTCGATGGTGCTGCGGATGCCTTGGGTTTTTTCCCGCACGGTCTGGAACTGGGTCTTGGCGTTACTGACGACATTCTCCATGGCTTGGCGCATATCCTCGGCGGTATCGGCGGCTTGCCGGATTTCGGTGATTTGACTTTGCAGTAGATCGAGCATGGCGCGGATGGCGTCCGCGACTTCTTGGGAGGTTTCGTCCGCTTCTTGGTTGCGGCTCAACATAGTTTCGTTAGCGCGGCGGACATCGTGGGCGACATGGATGACCTGGCCGACGATGCCGTCCAAGTTATCGATAAAGCTATTGATCCAGCGGCCCATGTCGCCGGTTTCGTCGGCGCTGAGGCGGGCGGTGTCGAGCCGTTGCCGTAAATTACCGTCGCCCTCGGCGATAGTGCGGATGACCTCGGTCATTTCGGCCATGCGCGCCACCAGCCGGTTGGAGCCGAGGCGGTAAAACAGGAACATGCCCAGCAGGGCGAGCGCGCCGCCCGCCAATTGGGTGGCGGCGAAAGACAGGCCGATTACTTTGTCGAGGGCGATATAGCCGCCCCACGCCGTCAGCAACAGACCGCCGTATAAGCTGATTAATTTTACATTCAGCGAACGGCGGCGGTAGACCTCCTCTAGATCGCTCTCGCACATCATGCCCCAGCGGTCCGGGGAGCCGGGCAGTTGGAAGGTCACGCCTTTGCCGATGACCGGGATGTGGCGGTAGTCGGAATAGCCGGGATAGGTAATGAACAGGTTTTCGCCGTTCCTGATGGTTTCGCGCACGCCGGGATGCAATTCGCCGGTGGCGGGGTCGGTGAAGCGCAGTTCCAGTTCGGTATGACGCGCTACCCGCACCGTGTTCCAGCGGGTTTTAATGCCGCTTTTTAGATTGTCGCCGTGGGCGAAGGTGTCGTCCTCGAAGCGCGAGCGGGACAAGGCGGCGCCGGGACGGATGTCCGGTGCGAATACCGACTGCACCATGAACAAGTAATTGTCGCCGGATTCCGGATAAATATGCCCGGCCTCGCGCTGAATCAGGTCGCCGAGCACATCGTTGGGCGCCCGGCCGCATACGGCCCCGATCACCGCGCCGTCGCGCTGGATCGGCTGGTAGAACATGAGTGTGACCTCATCGTGGAAACGGGAGCTGGACGGGCCGATGTCCAGCGTGGCGGGATCTTCGTAGGGGCCGTGTAGAAACGGCTGGCGCATGCCGGCGGCGACCGCCGCCGGAAGTAAATCCCGCGCGCCGTCGCGGCGGGCGTCGGTGGAACAGAGCACTTGGCCGGCGGGATCGATGACGAATAGCTCGGAAAAGTCGCGCGCGTCGGCTTTTTTCTCCAACAGCACGCCACGATCGACACCGGGAAAATCCTTGCATAAAGATCGCGCCAGAATATCCAGATGATCCCATTGGTTGCGGGCCCATAGGGTCAGGATTTTCACACGGGCGGCGGCGACGCCTTCAAAGGTTTGTTCGATGACCGGGTAGGTATGGCGGTTGAGGAAACAGGACCAGCCAAGGGCTAGCTTGCCGTTTGTCCCAAACCATGGCAGCCATTTTCGTTCGGCGCGGCTCAGATGCATTGTTGTCCTGCGTAATTTCATCACTGTGTAAACTCCATGCTCGTTTTTTTGTTTTTAAACGGTAGCCGGTAAGCGGCCACGGTGACGCTAAGCAAACAGTATGCCATTGTACTATCTATTTGAGTATTAGGCAGCCTGTTGGGTAGAGGAAAGAAAAAACCGTGGCGCATTGGCTTATTCATGGTGCGCATGGCCGATTGATGCACCATAAATAAACAAATGTGCGATAGAGACGCGCTTTCGCGCTACACGATGGGGCGTCGACGGCCTCGATTCCTCCGTGCGCCGGTTTCCGGCGGCTGTTCCGCCGCGATTGCCGTGGCGGTGTTAAGGATGTTCGGCGCCGCAACGCCAGCAGGCGGTGAATTGGCCTTCGATGCGCTCGCCGCAGCCGGGGCAGCGCCAGCAGGCGGCGTGATGCTCTTCATCGAAGGCCGCTTGCACGACGGCTTGCGCCGCCTGCCGTTGGCTATCGTCGATTACCCATAGTTCCGGCCAGCATTCGTTTAACGGCAGCTCGCCCGCGCCGCCGGAAAGGTAGGCGTTGTTGATTCGCGTCGAGATGCCGTGGCTCTCCAGTAGATTCTTCAGGTGTGCAACCATCAAGCTGTTGGGCGAACTATAGATTTTGTACATGACGGTTTCCATCGGCATAGCCGGGACGATTGATTTCACGGTTAGCGGTCTCGAAAGCGTGTCGCCTCTCTATCTATTCCGCCCGCAGCGCTTCTACCGGATCGAGGCGGGCGGCGCGGCGGGCCGGCCAGCTTCCGGCGGTCAGACCGATAAGGACGGCGACTGCTTCCGCCAATAGCGCGTAAGTCCATGGCGTATGCACCGGCAGCGCTGGAAATAAGCCATGCAGCAATTGCGTGAGTCCGGCGCCAGCGGCAAGTCCCGTCAGTCCACCGACCGCGGCGAGCAGCACCGCCTCGCCCAGAAACAACGCCAGCACTTGCCCGCGTTTAGCGCCCAAGGCGCGTAACAGACCAATTTCATTCGTGCGTTCGGTGACGGCGATGGTCATGATGGTGAGGATGCCTACGCCGCCCACCAGCAGCGAAACGCCGCCGATCGCCGCTACCGCGAACGTCAGCACGTCGAGCACCGAGCCGAGCACGTCGAGCATTTTTTGCTGTGGCGTGATGGTAAAATCCTCGCGTCCGTGACGCGCCAGCAGCACGCGGCGGACACCGGCGACCACGCGGTCCAGGGGCGCTAGGGGATCGTAGACGACATCGATTTCTATCAGGCCTTCCCGGTTAAATAATTCGAGCGCTCGGCCTGCCGGGAGGTAGGCGGTGTCGTCCATGTCGAAGCCCAGCACTTGTCCCTTGGGCGCCATGACCCCGATAACCCGGAAGCGGTTGCCGCCGATGCGGATGCGCTCGCCGAGGGGATTGGCGTTGCCGAAGAGTTCCTGTTTTACTTTCGATCCCAGCACGGCGAAGGGACGCGCGGCGCGCGGATCGTCGTGAGGTAGAAAGCGGCCGATGCCGACGGGCATGTGGAATGCCTGCGGGAAATCCGGGCCGACGCCGTAAATCGTGGTGCGGCGGCTCTTGCCGTGCGCTTTGATCGCGGCGTTGCCTTGCACGAACGGGACGGTCAGTTGCACCCATGGGGCGCGCCGCCGCGCCTCGGCGTCGTCCAGCGTGAGCGGCCGCACCGTGCCGAAAATACCCACTGGGCCGCCATGGGTGATGGCGCGGCCGGGTTGAATGGCGATCAGGTTGGCGCCGAATTGGCTGAATTCCGCCAGCACGAAGCGATGCAGTCCTTCGCCGATGGACGTGAGAATAATGACCGCGGCGATGCCGACGGCGATGCCCAGCACCGTGAGGGTGGTGCGCAGGCGGTGCGCGCCGAGCGCGCTGAAGGCGAGGGAGAGGAAATCGCGCGCGCCCATGGCGTTACCGCCGCGACAGGGCGAGCACCGGATCCAGCCGCGCCGCCCGGCGCGCCGGCAGCACGCTGAACACAACGCCGGTGAGCGCGGCGGCGCTCAGCGCCGCCCCCACCGCCCACCAGGGCGCGGCTACCGGCAAGGTGGGGTAGATATAGCCAATGACGGCGCTGCCGATTTCTCCCAGCAGCCACCCTGTCGCCGCGCCGGCGAGGGAGAGAACGGCCGATTCGGCGAAGAACAGCAGACGAATTTGCTTAGAGGTGGCGCCGATCGCTTTCAGCAAACCGATTTCCCGGGTGCGCTGGGAAACCGCGATGAGCATGACGTTCATAATCAGAATGCCGGCGACCGCCAGGCTGATGGCGGCGATGCCGCCGACCGCCAGGGTCAACGCCCGCAGGATGCGGTCGAATGTCGCCAGAATGGCGTCTTGGGTGACGGCGGTGACGTCTTTTTCTCCCTCGTGCCGCGCTTGGAGGATGTTCAGCGTGTCCCGGCGGGCGCGCGCCACGTCTTCCCGGCTTCTCGCTTCCACCAGAATACGCAGCAGCGACGGCGTATTGAATAGTATTTGCGCCGCCGCTACCGGGATAATGACGATTTCGTCGGTATTAAAACCGAGGGATTGTCCTTGGGGCGCGAGCACGCCGGCGACGCGGAAACGGCGGTCGCCGATGCGCACCCATTCGCCGATCGCCGGGTGCGCGCCGAACAGCTCTTGGCGCACCGTGGCGCCGAGGACGCAGACGGGCGCGGCCTTGCGTGGGTCGCCGGGGGGTAGAAAACGCCCCTGCGCGAGCGTCATGTGACGCACGCCGATCAAATCCGCCGTCGAGCCTAGCACCGGTGCTTCCCGGTTGCGGCGTTTCCATGAGACCAGCGCCGAGCCGATAGTCAGCGGCGCGATACGGCTGATTGCACGGCTGCGCAGCAACGCTAGGGCGTCGTCCAAGGTCAGGTCGCGCGGTGTTTCTCCGGCCAGCATGCCGGGTGCGACGCCGGCGGTTTCCGAGCGGCCGGGGAAAACAATCAGCAAGTGGGTGCCGAGGGAGGAAAATTGATCCACCACGTAGCGCCGCGCTCCTTCGCCGAGCGCGGTGAGGATAACCACCGCGGCGACGCCGATGGCCATGGCGGCGATCATCAGAACAGTGCGGCTGCGGTAGCCGGCCAGGCTGCGTCCGGCAAAGCCGAGGATGTCTAAGGTTCTCATGATGCGGCGGCTTCCCGGCTGTCGGCGACGACGCCGCCGTCCATCATGCGCAGGCGGCGGGCGGCGCGCCGCCCGATTTCCGGGTCGTGGGTGACGACGATCAGCGTCATTCCCCGGTGGTTGAGCGCTTCCAGCAGATTGAGGACTTCATCGCCGCTGGCGTGATCCAAATTGCCGGTGGGTTCGTCGGCCAGCAGCATCGCCGGCGCCATCACGGTGGCGCGGGCGATGGCGACCCGCTGGCGCTGGCCGCCGG
>DOVS01000190.1 GCA_003519965.1 Betaproteobacteria bacterium | reverse complement strand
TGCGCACCATGATCGTTAAGGAAATCGGCGTCTGCACGATTAACGGTCTATTATTAGGCAGCGTTATCGGCTTCGTCGCCTATCTGCTCTACCACAGCATTCCCTTGGGACTGGTGATGGCCAGCGCGATGCTGCTTAATTTTCTGGTGGCGGCGCTGGCGGGAATTTTCATCCCCATGACCATGCACCGCCTGGGACGCGATCCGGCGCTCGCCGCCGGCGTATTGCTCACCGCAACCACCGACAACATGGGCTTTTTCATCTTTCTCGGGCTTGCCACGATTTTCCTGGTCTGACGCCGCGCCAGCGGCCGCTGCATATATTTTTGTCAGGTTTGGGCGGGAACCGCGACTAATGTCTATTCCGTCCAGCTTGCAAGGAGCGTCCCATGCCGACGAACGCACCCGGTAACATTCAACCATCCGAAATTACCCCGCGCGCAGTTTATCTCCAGCGGCGGCGCTTTTTGCAGGTGGCGGCGCTATCCGCCGCCGCCGGCTGGCTTCCTCTCTCGGCGGAAGCAGGCGTCAAGCTGACGACCACCGGCAAAAGCCCGTTGTCCACCAGCGAGCCGCCGACGCCGCTCAAAGAAATTACCCACTACAACAACTTCTATGAATTCGGCGTCGATAAGTTCTCTCCCGCCCAACGCGCGGGCAGCTTAATCACCCACCCGTGGAACGTGGCGGTGGAAGGGGAAATTCGACGGCCCAATGTCTACTCCATAGAAACACTGATGAAGCTGGCGCCGCTGGAAGACCGTATTTACCGCCTGCGCTGCGTCGAAGGGTGGTCAATGGTGATTCCCTGGGTCGGCTTCCCCCTCAACGCCCTCATCCGGCAAGTGGAGCCCACCGGCAATGCTAAATTCGTCGAATTCACCACCCTGTACGACCCGGAGCAAATGCCGGGCCAACGCAGCCCGGTGCTGAGCTGGCCCTACGTGGAGGCGCTGCGGCTGGATGAAGCCATGCACCCCTTGACGTTGCTGGCCGTCGGCCTCTACGGTGAAGTGCTGCCCAACCAGAACGGTGCGCCCTTGCGGTTAGTGACGCCGTGGAAATATGGCTTCAAGAGTATCAAATCCATCGTCAACATCCGCTTTGTCGAGCATCGACCGACCACCACCTGGATGAAGGCGTCATCCCGGGAATACGGTTTCTACGCCAACGTTAACCTGCACATTGACCATCCTCGCTGGAGCCAGGCGAAAGAACGCCGCATCGGCGAATTTTTCAAGCGGGACACCTTGCTATTTAATGGTTACGCCGAGCAAGTCGCATCCCTTTACCGCGGCATGGACTTAAAAAAACATTTCTAGCCATGGCTCGCCGATTCAATATGCTGGGGTGGGTCAAAGCCGTCGTTTTTTTCCTCAGCCTCGCCCCCCTAGCCCGCTTGGGATGGCTGGGCGTCCATGGTGGGCTGGGCGCCAACCCCATCGAATTTATCACGCATTCGCTGGGTACTTGGACCTTAGTGTTTTTGCTGCTCACCCTGGCAATCACGCCGCTACGCCGCTGGCTGCACGTTCCCGCCCTCGTCCGGCTGCGTCGGATGCTGGGATTGTACGCGTTCTTCTATGCCGCGCTGCACTTCGTCCCCTATCTCTGGCTGGATCAATTTTTCGACTGGGCGGCCATCGCCAAGGATGTGGTTAAGCGGCCGTTCATCACCGCCGGGTTCGCCGCGCTTCTGCTGCTGGCGCCGCTGGCGGCGACCTCCACTACCGGCATGATCCGGCGGCTGGGCGCAAAACGCTGGCAACGACTACACTACCTGATCTATCCAGCGGCCATCGTGGCGGTGCTGCACTATCTGTGGCTCGTCAAGCAAGACCTTACTCAGCCGTTATTCTACGCTGCGGCGCTCGCCATCCTGCTGGGCTATCGCGTAGCCGGCCATTTCCGCCGGCGCTGGCGTTCCGCCGACACATAACAAACATCCGCTGGAAACAACGGCGTCTTAACGGGCGTCCTCTCCGGCATACGGCGGTGTTTCGCGCACCGTCCGGGGCCCGGCGATCGGAAGCTGCGGGAAAACCCATTTGGTCTAGGGGAGCAAGCGTTCCAGCGCGTACAAATCCGCCACCGATTCCCGTTGGCGAATGAGATGAACCGCGTCGCCATCGATCATCACTTCGGCGACGCGGGGTCGGGTATTGTAATTGGAGCTCATCGTCATCCCGTAAGCGCCCGCCGACATCACTCCGAGCAAATCGCCTTCGGCCAAGGCCAACGGCCGGTCGTGGCCGAGAAAATCGCCGCTCTCGCACACCGGCCCGACAACCTCATAACGCACTGCCGGCTGTTGACGGTTGGCTAGCGGCAAAATTTCGTGAAAAGCGTCGTACAGCGCCGGGCGCATCAAATCGTTCATCGCGGCGTCAACGATGGCAAAGTGTTTAGTTTCACCATGCTTCAGGTATTCCACCCGCGTCAACAAGACCCCGGCGTTACCCGCCAGCGACCGCCCGGGCTCCAGTAACAGCGTTTGCGGCCGACCGTCCAATCGCTCCTGCAAAAGACGGGCGTAATCGGCCGGCGGCGGCGGCGCCTCGTCGGCGTAACGGATTCCCAACCCGCCGCCGAGGTCGATATGGCGCAGGGTGATGCCGTCGGCGCTCAGCGTGTCCACCAGCGCCAGCACTTTATCCAGCGCGTCGGCAAAGGGCGATAGCTTGGTAATTTGAGAACCGATGTGGCAATCGACGCCGGTCACCGCCAGATGGGGCAACGCGTGGGCTAGTTGGTAAAGCCGCCGGGCCTCGTGGTAGGCGACGCCGAATTTGTTGTTTTTTAAGCCAGTGGAAATATAGGGATGGGTCTTGGCGTCCACGTCGGGATTAACCCGCAGGGAAACCGGCGCGATCCGCCCCAACTCGCCGGCGATCGCGTTGATGCGATGCAACTCGCTTTCGGATTCGACATTGAAGCATAAAATACCCGCGTCGAGCGCTTGGCGGATTTCCGCTTCGCCTTTGCCAAGACCGGAAAACACCGTCTTTTGCGCGTCGCCGCCCGCCGCCAGCACGCGCGCCAGCTCGCCGCCGGAGACAATATCGAAGCCCGCGCCGAGACGTGCGAACACATTGAGCACCGCCAGGTTGGCGTTGGCCTTGACCGCGTAGCAAATTAAGTGGGGATGCGCGGCGAACGCTTGGTCGATGTCGCGGAACGCCGCCGTCAACGCAGCGCGGGAATAAACATAGCACGGCGTGCCGAACGCCTCGGCAACGCGGCGCAAAGCGACGCCCTCGGCATGCAGCTCTCCGCCGCGATAAGCAAAATGGCTCACGGTTGTTGCGTCGGCGATGAGGCGATTGGTTGAACGGCCGGTGTCTTCGCCGGCGGATGCGCCGGTTCCGGCGGTAGATACAGCGGCCCCTTCATGCCGCAAGCTGCGAGAAAAAGGGTCGCCAAAACCAACGAAAGGAGCAAACGCATGATAATCCCGGTAAAATAAGGCGCAATTTTATCATCTCCCATAACAGGTGGAAAATGACGGAAAACGAATACAATCAGCGAGCGGACGACGTGCTGACGAGAATCGAAACGGTCCTGGACCACAGCGAAACGGACATCGACTGCGACATGGCGCCGGGCGGCGTACTGGAAATGACCTTCCCCGACGGCAGCCTGATCGTCATTAACAAGCAACGCCCGCTCCAGGAAATCTGGGTGGCGGCCAAATCCGGCGGCTTTCATTACCGCTACCGGGACGGCGAATGGCGCAACACCCGCGACGGCAGTGAACTATTTCATAGCCTGAGCCGTCTCGTGGGCGAGCAGGCGGGCGCGCCCGTCGCTTTCGGCTAACCGTCCGCCGCCAGCTCTTGCCGTAGCCGCGCCGCCGCCTGCCGCACCTGCGCCGGAGCGGCGCCGCCAATATGGTCCCGCGACGCCAGCGATCCGTCCAGGCTGAGCACCGCGAACACATCGTCACCGATTAACGGCGAAAACGCGCGCAGCTCGTCCAGCGTCAGCACGCTTAAATCCCGTTCTTGTTCCTCCCCAAAGCGCACGGCGCGGGCAACGACTTCGTGGGCGTCGCGGAACGGCATCCCTTTTTTCACCAGATAATCCGCCAAGTCGGTGGCCGTGGCAAACCCCTGCATCGCCGCGCGGCGCATAGCGTCGCGGTCGACCGCCAGGCCCGCCATCATTTCAGCGTAAATCGCCAGCGTGTCGCGCAGGGTGTCCACGGTGTCGAATAGCGGCTCCTTGTCTTCTTGATTGTCCTTGTTGTACGCCAGCGGCTGGGATTTCATCAAGGTCAGCAACGCCACCAAGTGGCCGTTGACGCGGCCGGTCTTGCCCCGCACCAATTCCGGGATGTCGGGGTTTTTCTTTTGCGGCATGATGCTGGAGCCGGTGCAAAACCGGTCGGGAAGCCGAATAAAGCCGAAGCGCGGATTCATCCACAAGATCAGCTCTTCCGACAACCGCGACAAATGCGTCATGATCAGCGCCGCGGCGGCGCAAAACTCAATGGCGAAATCCCGATCGGAAACGGCGTCCAGGGAATTCTCGCAGACCCCGTCGAATCCCAGCGCATGCGCTACCTGCACCCGGTCGATCGGATAGCTAGTGCCCGCTAACGCCGCCGCGCCCAAGGGCAAGCGGTTGGCCCGCCGGCGGCAATCCGCCAGCCGGCCGGCGTCGCGCTTAAGCATCTCGACATAAGCGAGCAAATGGTGGCCGAAACTCACCGGTTGCGCCACCTGTAGGTGGGTAAACCCGGGCATTACGGTCTCTGCGTTGATTTCCGCTTGATCCAGCAGCACGTGCTGCAAGCGCCGGAGCAGCGCCAGCAACTCATCGATCGCCGCCCGCAGATATAGGCGTACGTCGGTCGCCACCTGGTCGTTGCGCGAGCGCGCGGTATGCAGCCGTTTCCCCGCGTCGCCCGCCAATTCGGTCAGCCGGTGCTCGATGTTCATATGAACATCCTCCAGATCGACCGACCAATGAAAGCCGCCGCTACGGATTTCGTCTTGAATACGCGCCATTCCCTGCTCGATCGCGCCAAGGTCGGCTGCGCTTAAAATACCGACGGCGTGAAGCATGCGGGCATGAGCAAGCGACCCGGCAATATCGAACTCCGCCAAGCGCCGGTCAAAACCGACCGAGGCGGTGTAACGCTTGACGATTTCGGCCACCGGCTCGGCAAACCGGCCGGACCAGCCACTGGCGTCGGAAGATTCGGAAATGTACTGCGGTTCTTGCATGGTGTGATGGCCTTGTCCAAAATGAACAAACATTAGGTGAAATTCCATGCCAAGTATAAAACAAAACCCTGCCTATCCCGTGACGTTGCCGAATTTTTGCAATCTGGGAATTACACTGCGCACCCTGGTGATCATCGATGGCGGCAGCATTGCGGTCGCGCTGCTCAAGGCCGCCGCCGCCGCCGAAGTGTGGCGCGAGCTGCTGGCGGTCTCGGCCCTGGTGCAACCGGTGCTGCTTGCCGCCTTGCTGCTATTGTGCGCCGGCCGCCCGCTGTTGCGCCGCCTCTCCTACCCGGCGGGAGCCGCACTGACGCTCGCGCTGGTGTTGACGCTAACCACCGTCGCCGGCCTGATCGACGGCCGCCTTTCCGGCCAGCGGGAAATTTGGACCATGGAGCGTTATTGGTTGTTCGCCGCCCTAACCACGGCCGTGCTGCTGGGATACTTTCATCTGCGCAGCCGGGCGCTCTCTCCCGCCATTACCGAAGCGCGGCTGCAAGCGCTGCAAGCGCGCATCCGCCCTCACTTCCTGTTCAACAGCATCAACGCCGTACTAAGCCTGATCCGCAAAGAACCGCAGCGGGCCGAACGCGCCCTGGAAGATTTAGCCGACTTATTCCGGGTGCTGATGGCGGATAACCGGCAGCTTTCGCCGCTGACCCGCGAAGTGGAGCTCTGCCGTCAATATCTGGAACTAGAGCAATTGCGCCTAGGAGAACGGCTGCGGGTAGAGTGGCATATCGACAAAATGCCGGCGGACGCCCTGGCGCCGCCCCTCCTACTACAACCGCTGGCGGAAAACGCGGTGTACCATGGCATCGAGCCGTCCAGCACGCCGGGAGAGCTGAGCATCAATATTTATCGCAGCCGCAGCCAGCTCCATTTGGTGCTGCGCAATCCCTACCGCCAAGAAGGCAGCCATCATGCGGGCAATAAAATGGCGTTGAACAACATTCGCGAGCGGCTGAAACTGCATTTCGACGCCGAAGCCAGCCTCACGACCAGCATCGGCGCCAGCACCTATCAAGTGCATATCGCCATGCCCTACACCACGGAGGCGCAATGAACGCCCCGCCGTTGCGCGTGCTGATCGTCGATGACGAAGCGCCGGCCCGCGCCCGGCTGCGGGAGCTGCTCGCCGACTGCGCCGCCGACCTCCCGCTCGAGACCGCCGGGGAGGCGGCGAACGGGTGCGCCGCGGTGGAATTTCTTTCCCGCCAACCGACGGACGTGGTGCTGCTCGACATCCGCATGCCGGACATGGACGGCATCGAGGCGGCGCAGCATTTGCTGACGCTGCCCCAGCCGCCCGCGGTGATTTTCACCACCGCCTACGACGTATACGCAGTGCAGGCGTTCGAGGTCAACGCCATCGACTACCTGCTCAAGCCGGTACGGCGAGAGCGCCTCTGCGCGGCGCTCGCCAAGGCGGCCGCGCTCAGCCCGGCCAAGCTCGACGCGCTGCGCGGGGTCGCCCCGCGCCCCCGGACGCATTTAAGCGTTTACGAGCGCGGCCGCATTCATTTAGTGCCGGTCGCCGACATCCTCTACCTCCGAGCGGAACTGAAGTACGTGACGGTGCGCACAGCGGACAGGGAATACCTCATGGAGGAATCGCTCTCCCGCCTGGAAGGGGAGTTGGGTTCTCGCTTTCTCCGCGTTCATCGCAGTTGCCTGGTGGCGGAAAACGCCATCGCGCGCTTTGAAAAAAGCGACGCGGTGGAAGGCGGCGACAGCTGGCGGGTCGCGCTGCGCGGCATCGACGAAAAACTGCCGGTCAGCCGCCGGCAACAACACCTTATCAAGCGCCTGCGCCATCGTTGAGCACAGACTCGCGCCGGAATAGCGTCCTTCCGCCGTTGGCGGTATGCTGTAGCGCGCCGCTATAGCGCGGGACGTATTCTATCGAGGAGCAGGCGCCATGAGCCAACTGTTTTCACCCATCAAGCTACGCCAGCTTGAGATCAAAAACCGCATTTTCCTTTCCCCCATGTGCCAATATGCCGCCACCGACGGCCTGGCGGGAGAATGGCACGCCATCCATTACGGTGCGCGCGCGACGGGCGGCGCTGGACTGCTGATGGTGGAAGCCACCGCCGTTGCGCCGGAAGGCCGCATTACGCCCCATGACTTGGGCTTGTGGGACGACCATCAGACGCAGGCGCTGCAACCGATCGCCCGTTTTATTCAGGCGCAGGACGCGACGCCGGCGATTCAGCTGGCTCATGCGGGCCGTAAAGGATCGTGCGCCGCGCCTTGGTTGGGCGGCAACCCGCTGCCGCCCAACCAAGGCGGCTGGCGGCCCATCGCCCCGAGTCCGCTGCCGTTTACTCCACAGGGCGACGCGCCGCGAGAAATGCGCACCGCGGAAATCGACGCCGTCGTCGGCCAATTCGTCGCGGCGGCGCATCGCGCATTAGCCGCGGGGTTTCGCGTGGTCGAAGTGCATATGGCGCATGGCTACTTACTCCATGCGTTTCTTTCGCCACTCGCCAACCAGCGCAAAGACGAGTATGGCGGGTCGCTGGAAAACCGGATGCGCTTACCGCTGCGCGTCGCGGCGGCCGTGCGGGACGTTTGGCCGGAATCCCTGCCGATGTTCGTGCGCATTTCCGCTACCGATTGGGCGCCGGGCGGCTGGGACCTGGAACAATCCCTCGCGCTCGCAGGCGCGCTGAAAAACATCGGCGCCGATCTCATCGACTGCTCCAGCGGCGGGTTGATCGCCGCCGCCGCCGTTCCTCTCGCTCCCGGCTTTCAAACGACTTTTGCGGAAACCGTGCGGCGCGAAGCACAAATCGCCACGAGCGCCGTCGGCCTCATCACCGAGGCGATTCAAGCCGAACACATCTTGGTGAGCGGTCAGGCGGACGCCGTGTTCCTCGGCCGGGAATTGTTGCGCAACCCCGCATGGCCGCTAGCCGCGGCCCGGAAATTAGGCGCATCCGTCAATTGGCCGTTATCGTATGAGCGGGCGAAATAATCACCGCCACACTTACCGGCCGCCGCGCCGAACGCGGCGCCAGGCCTGGTCAATGGCCTCATCGAGAAAACCGCCGTAATAATCGGGAATCGTCACGCCCACCAGCGGTTTAGCCAGCAACCGGCCCCGCGCATCCACCAGCACAATGGTCGGCGCCAATCTTACCCGGTAGCGGCGAGCGATACGCCGGGTCGCGCTGCATGGGAACGAGATAATCCCGGATCACCTCCCGGCAATAGGGGCACGAGGGCAAGCTGAATAAGATTAATATGGATAAATGCCGCTGCCGGGCAAGAACGGCGTCGGCCGCCAGATCGCTGGCGAAAGGCACGACCGGCGCGGACTGCGCCCACGCGCCGCCCCCCATGAACCATGCTAAAATAACCCACGCAAGCCAAGTCCGGCAAAACGGCGGCCACACGACGCGCGGCGTCATCCGGTGCAACATCCGATGTTCTCCGCTCCCGCCGACCATTTAAACCGTTACCCACGAAGGCGCAGTTTTCTTGAAAACAACACCATCTGAAATTACGCAGCTGACCATCGCCTCGCGCGAAAGCGCGCTCGCCATGTGGCAGGCGGAACATATCCAGCGGCAACTCCAGTCATTATATCCCCAATTAACCGTCGATATTCTGGGGATGACCACCGAGGGCGATCGAATTCTCGATACGCCGTTGAGCCGCATCGGCGGCAAGGGCCTATTCATCAAAGAGCTGGAAGTCGCGTTAGCGGACGGTCGCGCGGATATCGCGGTGCATTCGATGAAGGACGTGCCCATGGCGTTGCCCGACGGTTTTACTTTAGCCGTAATCGGCGAACGGGAGGATCCCCGCGATGCATTCGTCTCCAATCGTTTCCGTTGCCTGGAAGACTTGCCCGGCGGCAGTGTCGTCGGCACGTCCAGTTTGCGCCGCCAAAGCCAGTTGCAAGCCCGGTTTCCCCATCTAACGGTTCGCTCGCTACGCGGCAATGTCTATACCCGGTTGAGAAAGCTGGATGAAGACCATTACGCCGCCATCATCCTGGCGGCGGCGGGATTGAAGCGCCTCAACCTGGCGGCGCGGATTACCGCGCACCTCTCCCCCGAAGAATCCCTCCCCGCCGTCGGTCAAGGCGCGCTGGGCATCGAATGCCTGGCGGAACAGCCGGCGTTGCTGGCGTTGCTGGCGCCGTTGCACCACGCCGATACCGCGGCGTGCGTACTGGCGGAACGCGCCATGAGCCGCGCGCTGAACGGCAGCTGCCAGGTTCCCTTGGGCGGATTTGCGCAACTTATCGATGGAAAAATGCAGATGCATGGCTTTGTCGGTCTGCCCGATGGACGCAAAATATTGCGGGCAAGCGGTGAAAACAGCCCGGCGGCCGCCGAGACGCTAGGCCGGCAAATCGCCGAGGATTTAATCCGCCAAGGCGCCGCCGACATTTTAGCGGCGCAGGCTTGAACCGCTGGGGAAGTTTGCTTAGCCTACCGTGACAAACCGCCAAACCAGCGATCTGCCGCTTAAGGGCAAGGGGATCGTCGTCACCCGCCCCGTGCGTCAAGCGGAACAATTGACGCAGCGGATCGCGCAAGCGGGCGGGACGCCGGTTTCGTTCCCGGCGGTGGAAATTCAGCCGGGGGGCGACCCCCTCCAGCTAGAGACATTGATTGATCGCCTGGACGCATTCGACTGGGCTATTTTCATCAGCCCCAGCGCGGCGGAGCAGGCCATGAACCGAATCAACGCGCGGCGGCGGCTGCCGGCCGCGCTGCGGATCGCCGCGCTGGGCGGCGGCAGCGCCCGGGCGCTGGCCCGTTTCGGCGTCCCGGCCGTGGTGTCGCCCGTGGGGAAGTTCGATAGCGAGGCGTTGCTGGCCTTAGCCGAAATGCAAGAGATGTCCGGCCAACGCGTGATCGTATTCCGCGGTNNCGCGGTGCGCAGGTGGAATTCGCCGACTGCTACCGGCGGGGCAAACCCAAGACCGATGCAACTCCGTTGCTGCGGCGTTGGGCGCGGAACGAAGTTCACGCCGTCACCGCGACCAGCAGTGAAATTCTCCGCAATTTATTTGATCTCGTGGGGGCGCTCGGACAACAATGGCTAAAAAAGACCCCGGTTTTCGTCATCCACGAACGGATCGCGCACGTTGCCCGCGAGCTGGGCATATCCCACGCGATCATAACAACCGGCGGAGATGACGGACTGGTGGCGGGCATGATCGACTGGTTTAACATGCGAGGTGGACACGAATGAATACGGAACAAGAGCAGCGCACCGACGCCCCGGAGCCGGCGGCGGCGAAACCCAAGGCCGCCGCCGGCCGCTGGCTCGCTTTCCTTGGGTTGATCGTCGCCTTGGCGGCGTTAGGCGCGTCCGGTTGGACGTGGCTAAGCAACAAGCGCCAGCTCGGCCAGATGGCGCAACAACTCAGCAAACGCCTGGCCGAAACCAGAAGCGCCACCCAATCGGCGGAACGGGCGGCGACTCATGCACAAGAAACGACGCGCGAAATGACGGCGCGCATTGCCGCGCTGAGGGAGAAAGTCGCGGCCTCGCAAAACCAGCAGGCTGCGTTGCAAACGCGCTACGACCGGTTGAACCGCAATCGCGACGCCTGGATTCTGGCCGAAGTCGAACAAATCCTGCTCACCGCCAACGAGCAGTTGAACCTCGCGGGCAACGTCAAATCCGCCTTGATCGCCCTGCAAACCGCCGACAAGCGACTACAGCACGCCAACCAGCCGCAATTCATCCCGCTGCGCAACGCCATTGCCGGAGATATCCAACGCTTGCAAGCGGCCGCGCCCGTGGATGTCGCGGGAATCACGCTTAAATTGGACGCGGTGGCGCGCGCGGTGGACACGCTGCCGCTCGCGATTCATGAAAACCAGCCGCCTAGCGGCGGCCCGGAAGAACAAACAACCGATCAAGGCCGTTGGTGGCAACGCTTCCTACATGAAGCGTGGCGCGATTTGCGGCAACTGGTGCGCATCCGCGACATGGGCAAGGCGCAAGTCCCTCTCCTCAGCCCCCGGCAATCCGAGGCCTTGCGGGAAAACTTGAAATTACGTCTGCTGTCCGCGCGCATTGCGTTGCTCCAACACGATGGCGCCGCATTCCACGGCGACACGGCCATCGCCGCGCAGTGGATCCGTCGTTATTTCGATACCAGCGCACCCGCGACACACAGCGCATTAGCCGCCCTTCACGCCCTGGACGCCACGCCGGTCGCCGTTGTGCTGCCGGATATTTCCGCGAGTCTAAATGCGGTGCGCCATTTCGCGCTGGCGCCGGAAAGGGCCGCGCCGTGAAAATCCTATTATGGGTGCTGTCCATCGCCGCCATCGCCGTCGGACTCACGCTGGCGGCCCAGCATAACGCGGGCGCGGTGCTGTTGCTTTACCCGCCCTATCGCGTCGAATTATCGCTCAATTTATTCATTATTCTCATGCTGCTGTTTTTGCTGCTGGGTTACACCTTGCTGCGGTTAGCGCGCCATCTCCTCGGTTTGCCCGGTTATGTGCAAGCCTTCCGCCGCGCGCACCGGCAAAAGCGGGCGCGATCGGCAATGAACGACGCCCTGGCGGCGTACTTCGAGGGCCGCTACCCCAGCGCCGAGAAAAACGCCGCGGCAGCCCTGGAAAAAGGAGAAACGCCGGAACTCAATGCACTGCTCGCGGCGCGCGCCGCCCATCGATCCCAGGACAACGACCGCCGCGACCACTATTTAGCCGCGGCGGAAAAAGCCGCGGCTCGTCCTTCCGCCGCCCGCCTAGTCACTCAGGCCGAGATTTTCCTGGAGCAAGGCCGGGCGGAAGACGCACTGGCGGCGCTCGACACGCTCGGCCGGACGGCGGCCAAGCAGCCGCACGCCCTTCGGCTCAAACTAGCGGCCTGGCAAGCAGCGGGAAATTGGACGCAAGTCCTGGCGACCGCAACGCAGATGGAAAAACAAGGCGCGGTCCCGCCCGAGGAAGCCCGCGCGCTGAAAACCGCCGCCTTTCTCTCGTCCTTGCGGTACGCGGCGGGCGATCTTGACGCGCTAGCGAAGCACTGGAAAAAAATCCCCGGCGATTTCAAGCTGGACGCCGCCATTGCGCACGCGGCGGCAGACGCTTTTAACGATGCCGGCGGCGGACAAACCGCGCTGGAGATCGTTTCCCAATGCCTGGAAAAAACATGGGCGCGCGAGCTGGTCTTGCTTTACGGCCATTGCGCCGGGGGCGACGCGCTCAAGCAAATCGAGCGCGCGGAAAAATGGCTCAACGCCCACCCCGACAACGACGCCTTACTTCTCTCCCTGGGGCGGCTATGCACAAAACAAGCGCTGTGGGGCAAGGCGCAAAGCTACTTGGAGGCAAGCCTCAGCGTCAAGCCGACGTCGGAAGCGCATTTAGCGCTGGCCAAGCTGATGGAAAAAATGGGCCAGCCGACCGACGCCTGCAACCATTATCAGCAAAGTCTCGCCTTGCAGCTCAGCGCGCGTTGATTACGGTTTGGCGCTTGCCGGCGCGCTGCCGACCAAGAACGCGTCGGAGAAAAACGCGTCTTCCGGTAGACCGCCGCGCGTGGTGAACGCCCGGTGCGCCGCTTCCACCATGGCCGGTGCGCCGCATGCATAGACTTGATACGCGCTCAGGTCGGGATCGTCGTCCAGCGCCGCCTCATGAACGTGGCCGGTCCGTCCGGACCACTCGTCTTCCGGCCGCGCCCCGGAAAGAACGGGAATAAACGCGAATTCCGGGTGCTCTTGCGCCCACCGGCGCGGCAATTCCTCTAGATATAAATCCTTTCGCGTCCGCGCGCCCCAATAAAAAACCATACGGCGCTGGACGCCGAGGTAATGGGCATGCTCGACCATCGCCTTGATGGGCGCAAACCCCGTGCCAGTGGCGAGAAAAATAATCGGCTTATCGCTGTCCTCCCGTAAAAAGAAGCTGCCGTGCGGCCCCTCGAAGTGGAGAACATCCTTTTCTTTCATGGTGTTGAATACGTAATCGGTAAACTGGCCGCCAATGACGTGACGAATGTGCAGCTCCAAGTATGCGTCATCGTGCGGCGCATTCGCCATGGAGAAACTGCGCGGCTTTCCTTCCTTGAGCCGCACGTCGATGTATTGGCCGGCTAAAAATTGCAAACGTTCGTTAGCGGGCAATTTAAGGCGCAACACACGAACATCGTCCGCCGGCTGCGCAATTTTCTCCACCCGGCAAGGCATGGTTCTTACCGGAATATCCTTAACGGCGCTGATTTCCTTGGCTTCGATCATCAAGTCCGACACCGGCTTAGCGCAGCAGAAGAGCGCGAGCCCACCGGCCTTTTCCTCATCGCTGAGTGCGTGTTCCTGATAATCGCCGTAATCCAGCCGGCCCTCCAGAACCTTCCCCTTGCACGCACCGCACGCGCCATTACGGCACCCGTAGGACAGCGCAAACCCTTCGCGCAAGGCGGCGTCCAGAACGGTTTCTCCTGTGTTGACCGAGAACGTATGATGACTCGGCTTCACCGTGACTTGATACGGCATAACATGTCCTTCAAAACAAAATGAGCGGCCCTAACGCGATATTGCGCCGCCACGGCCAGCGGCGGCGCAATATCGCGTTAGGAAAAAAGAAACCCCGGTAACGCTGGCGCCTTCAAAGTGCTTGGCGCGAAATAACTTAATAGTTTACCATGGCGCTAGGTTTTTGCCAGCGCCGCTCCCCCGGCGATCGATAGCGGCGGCGGTTTGATGATAAAACCGCCGCCGCATTCACTTTTTGGAAAAATGACGGCCATTTATTTCCGCGCCTGGCGCCGTTTCGCGCTTTGTTTTGTCGTGGCTGCCTGGAGCCTGGGCCTTGCCGCGCCCGCCGCCGCGCAAAAAGCGGCCCATTTCCCCTATACCAACCGTCTAATCCATTCGGCCGATCCCTATTTGCTGCTACACGCCCACAACCCCGTGG
>DOVS01000020.1 GCA_003519965.1 Betaproteobacteria bacterium | reverse complement strand
AATGAAATCGATCAGCAGCAGCGAGTTGCGCACCACGATCCCCGCCAAGGCAATGACGCCGATCATCGAGGTCGCGGTAAACGCCTGGTGGGTTATCCAATGCCCCGGAAACACGCCGATCAGGGTGAGCGGAATCGCGCCCATCACGATCAGCGGGATCACAAAGGATTTGTAATACCCCACCAGCATGAGGTAAATAAACACCAAGGCGACGATGAACGCGCTGCCCAAGTCGCGGAATACATCGAGCGTTAGCCGCATTTCCCCGCCCCACAACAACTGGTAGTGCATAATATCGTGCGGCTGGGCGTCCCGGAAACCCAAATTGGCGGTGGTAAAGCGAACCTTGCTGCCGGACAATCGCCGGCCGTCAAGCATTTTATCCAACGCCAGCACCGCGTATACCGGACTGGAGCGCAACAACTCGCCGCCCACCATCACCATGGGATGCTGATCGCGGTCGTAAATCGGCTTAGCCAGCGTCACCCGCCGGATGGTGGCGATGGCGGATAAAGGCACTTGCCGCCCCATGGCGTTGGTAATATGCAGGGATAGGATTTGCGACGGCGATTGACGGTTGGCGCGCGACAGCCGCACGACGATGTTAATCGGCTCCCGTGCCTCGTTCACATGCAGCGTGCCAATGGAAAACCCCGCCACGTAATCGTGCAGCAATTTGGCGACTTGAGCCGGCGCCACGCCCGCTAATGTCGCCTTTTCCCGGTCGACATGCACTTCGTAGCTGTCTACCGACGCGGTGACCGAATCATCGACATTAATCATGCCGTATATTTTTTTGAAATCTTGCGCCACTTCCGCCGCCGCCTGGCGCAGCTTGCCGTAATTCGGGCCATACAATTCGGCCAGAATCTGGGCGCGCACCGGCGGCCCTGGCGGCGTCTCGTACAATTTGATTTTTGCGCGGGGAAATTGCCGGCGCACTGGCGCCAACGCCGCATTCAGACGGGAAACGATCTCGTGCGAACTCTCGGAGCGGTCGTGTTTTCCTACTAAATTAACCCGAATCTGGGCCAGATTAGCGCCGTGCTTCAGGATGTCGCCCCGCACCAGCGCGGCAAAATCTATCGGCGCGGTCATGCCGAGAAACGTTTGATACTGGGTGATGTAAGACGTTTTCGCCAATACCGCGCCCACCGCCCGCGCCACCTCGTCGGTGCCGGCAAGCGCCGTACCCGCCGGGGTGTCCACCTCGACCAAGAAGGTATTGGTGTTATCGTTGGGCAGCATTTTTAATTCCACGCCCAGCGGGCTGAGCGGGCCGTTCATCCCCGCGGGACGAATAAATTGCCACATCGGTTGAAGCACGGCGAACAACAGCAACACCGCCACCCCCAAAAAAAGCAACCGACGCTTCTTGGCATTGTTGATTAGCGGCGTAATCACCTTGACGTAGGCGCGGTGCAGCGGATCCTTCGGCCGGGCGTCCAACTCTTCCAGGCTCGGCGCCTTTTTCAACGCCGCCAGCGCTTTTCCCCTGAGCCAGCGATAGGCCGCCCAGGGAACGACCATATAGGCGATCACGAGGGAGGCGATCATCGCCACCGGCACATTGAACGGGATCGGGCGCATGAACGGCCCCATCATGCCGGTAACGAACGCCATGGGAATAAACGCCAAGATCACCGCGATGGTGGCGATATTGGTCGGATTACCGATTTCATTAGTCGCCGCGATTAGGGCTTCCCTGAAATTTCCGCCGCCGCCGTGATGCAAATGACGATGGATGTTTTCCACGACCACAATGGCGGCGTCCACTAACAAACCGAGGGATAAAATCAACGCGAACAAGGTAATGCGGTTGATGGTCTGGCCGGCGATCAAGCCCACCGTCAACACCACGAACAAAATGAGCGGCACGGTCAAGGTGACAATCGCCGCCTCGCGCCATCCCAGGAAGAACACCAAAATCACGACAACCGACAGCACCGCGATCCCCAAGTGCTCGACCAAGGTGTTCACCGCCTCGTCCGCCTTGGCGCCGTCATCGCGGGTCACCGCCACGCTAATGCCTTGGGGAATCGCCTCGCGCCTGAGTTTATCCAGTTTGGCCAATACCGCGTTGGCGACAACCACGGCGTTGGTTCCGCTTTTCTTGGCGATAGCGATGGCGACCGCCGGCGCTTCTCCCCGGAACGGCGCGTGGGGCGCGGCCACGCCGTAGGAAAAGCGCGAGAGTTGATCGATCTCCGCCGGGCCATCCTGAATACGCGCCACATCCTTCAAAAATATCGGCTTGCCATGGGGCGCGCCCAATACGATACGGCCTACTTCCCGCGCATCGCCGAGAAAACCGTTCAGGCGCAGCGGATAGGTGCGGTTATTGTCCACCAGATTGCCGGCGGGCATCGAAACGTTGGCGCCGCGCAACATGCGATCCACCCGATCCAGGGAAAGACCGGCGGCCGCCAGTTTCTGCGGATCGATCCAGACATTCACCGCACGCGCGCGGCCGCCAATGACTTCCGTGAAGGAAACGCCCGGCACGTTACGCAACTGTTCCAGCACGCGCTCCGCCACGTACCGTAATTTCTCGTCGGCGCAGTGGTGGGAGCTCAAGCTTAGCGTCATGATCGGCACGTCGTCCACGTTGATCGGCTTAACGATGGGCGGCATCGCTCCCGGCGGGAGGCGGTCCATGTTTTGCATTAACTGGTTGTATAGCTTGACCAGGCTCTTCTACTGGTTCTCTCCCACGGAGAACTGGACGGTCACCACGCCGACGTCGTTAACCGCGTAGCCATAGGTGTGTTTAACCCCGGCCTGGGCGTTCATGATCGCTTCCAGCGGCTTAACGATCATATTCTCCACTTCTTCGGCGGACGCCCCCGGCTTCGCGACAATGATATTGGCGGCGGGCACCACGATCTGGGGATTGTATTCCCGCGGCGTCACCAGCAACGCGGCGCTTCCCGCCAACAACACGGCCAGCATCAGCATGGCGGTAATTTTCGACCGGAGAAAACCGCGGGCGATTTTGCCCGCGATATTGAGGTTGCCCTTGGAGACCGGCGCGTCAGTCATGGGCGTTCTCTTTTGCCGCCCGCGCTTTCGCCTGCACTTTGTCGCCCGATTGCAGCGTGCCGGCGCCGGCGGCCACAATCCGGTCGCCGGGATTCAACCCCGCCAGAATTTCGACGCCGCCGTCGGCCCGAGCGCCGGTGCGCACCATGCGATAATGCGCGAATCCTTGGCGGTCCACCACGAATACGCCGCGGATTCCCGCCCGCTCCAGCACGGCGGTCTGGGGGATGCGAATGGCCTGGCGCTGGCCCAAGGAAAAATACACCCGGACAAAAGCACCGCTATGCAGCCCCGCCGTCTTCGGCAAGGCGAGCTTCACCGAATACGTGTGCGTGATGGGGTCCGCCGCCGGGACAATACGGATGACGGTCGCGTCAATCCGCTTGGAGAAACCATCCACCATAACCGGCACGGTCTCGCCCATGGTCAGGTGGTTATAGGTATCGCTGCTGACGGTGGTCTGCACTTGAAGCGCGGCGGGATTCTCCAACACCAGCAGCGGCCTGCCGGGCGTGGCCAAGTCTCCCGCCGCCGCCAGCTTTTGTACGATCACACCGTCGATAGGCGCACGCACCTTGGCGTAACGCAATTGCGCGGCGGCCGTTCTTAAACCGGCCTTAGCCGCCATCGCCCGGCTGCGCGCAATACGATATTGCAACTTGATTTTATCGAATTGCTGCTTCGGGATGGATTCTTCCCGATACAGATTGCCGAACCGCACGAAATCCGCCCGCGCGTCCACCAGCGCCGCCTCCGCTTGCGCCAGCCCCGCCCGCGCTTGATTCACTTGTCCGCGAATATCGGTGGGATCGATAGTGAACAGCAATTGACCCGCTTTCACCGTTTGTCCTTCATGCACGTCGATGCCGCGAATATAGCCCATCAACCGCGAGGCCACCTGCACTTGCTGAGCCGACACCACCGTCCCCGGCACAATATCGGTTTTCG
>DOVS01000084.1 GCA_003519965.1 Betaproteobacteria bacterium | reverse complement strand
CCGCCCGAGTGGCGGGGCGCCGCGGCACGCTGTGGCGCCGTAGAGGGGCCGCGAACTTCCCCGGGCTCCCGCAACAAGACGGCGATCTGCCGCAAGGTCACATTCCCGCGCCCCAGCGCCGCGAGAAAGTCCTCCGGCCGCGTAAAAGAAAAAGTACGCGCCAACTTATCCAATGGCGGCAGCTCCACACCCAACCGATGCGCTTCTCGCTCCAGCATTTCCCGCCCGCGGCCGGCATCCTCTTGGTAATGCTGATATTTGAACCAATGGCGAATTTTAGCGCGTGCGCGGGGGCTTTTAATATAACCCAGCACTGGATTCAACCAATCGCGGCTGGGTCCGCCTTCCTTAGCGGCAAGAATTTCCACTCGTTGGCCATTTTGCAACCGGTGGTTCAAGGGCATGATATTGCCGTCCACCTTCGCGCCGCGGCAGCGATGACCCAAATCGGTATGGATATGATAAGCAAAGTCCAGCGGTGTCGCTTCCGCCGTCAAGGACACGACCTTGCCCTGAGGAGTAAGGACATAAACCGTATCGTGGAACAGTTCGGTCTTGAAGCGCTCCATCAGATCGCCGGCGTCGTGAATGTCCTCTTTCCACTCCAGTATTTGCCGCAGCCAAGCGATTTTTTTCCCGAAGCGCGCGTCCTGCTTGCCACCCTCCTTATAACGCCAGTGGGCGGCCACGCCCATTTCGGCATGCTGGTGCATCTCGTCGGTGCGTATCTGTACTTCCAACGCTTTATCTTCCGGCCCGATCACCGCCGTGTGCAAGGAACGGTAAAAATTACCCTTAGGATGCGCAATGTAGTCGTCGAATTCCCCTGGAATCGGCTGCCATATGCTATGCACTACGCCCAAGGCGGTGTAACAATCCTTCAAATCCTCGACCAGCACCCGCACCGCGCGCACATCGTACACTTCGCTGAAGTCTACTTTTTTGCGCTTCATTTTGCGGTAAATACTGTAAATATGCTTAGGCCGCCCGTTGACCTCGGCATGCACCCCATTGCGCGCCAATTCATCTTTCAACTGGCTTAACACCTCCTGGATATAACGCTCCCGGTCCACCCGCCGCTCATCCAACAGTTGGGCGATTTTCTTATAGAGTTCGGGTTCGAGGTAGCGAAAGGACAAATCTTCCAGCTCCCACTTGATTTGCCACACACCCAGGCGGCTCGCCAGCGGCGCAAAAATATCCTGAGTTTCCCGCGCCATATCGTGGCGCGTTTTTTCGTCCACCAACACTAATGCGCGCATGGTCTGCGTCCGCTTCGCTAGCTTGATGAGCACAACTCGGATGTCTTCCACCATCGCCAGCAACATCTTGCGCAGACCCTCCATCTGCTCGCCCTTCCCCGCCGAGGCGTCGTCGGCCGTAGGATACTCGCGAATCTGCCCCATGCGGGCGACGCCGTCGACCAACTGGGCGACCGCCGGGCCAAACGCTTCCACAATCCGCGCCAAACCTGTGGCGTCGCAATCGGGAACGGCGTGGAGCACGGCGGCGGCAATGGCTTCGTGATCCAGATGCATGCTGGCGACAATCGCTGCCGTGCCAAGCGTATGCTGCATGAGCCCCACGCCGCCAGCTACGGATTTCCCCGCATAAAACGCCTCGGCGAACGCAAGCGACCGGTGCAATAGAACCAGTTCTTCCTCCCGTCGGCCCTCGGCGATGCTCGTTAGCCAGGCCTGCCAATCGGGATTGGCATCATGAATCAGATGGGAATGGGATTGAGCGACGTAAACCATGATCTTCTTCGAGGAAACTAATGGGTGAGTTTACTCTCGACAGCGCTTCGGAAAAAGCTTAACGCGCTACCGCCAGTAACGCCGCTGCCGCCGCCGTTGCGCTACGGCCTCAACCCCCGCTCGGCCAAATCGCAGAATAATCGCGCCGTCTTGATCGGTGCGATAGGGGCGGCTGCCCACCGCCCGGTAACGCGCCACGATTTGCGGCGCCGGATGACCGAAACGGTTGCGGTAACCGTTGGAAAAAACGACCACCGCCGGCATAACTTGGCGCACGAACGCCCGGCTAGAGGAAAACTTACTGCCGTGATGCGGCGCCACCAGCACCGTCGACCGCAGCGCGATGCGGTCATGCGCGGCCAATCCGGCCTCGATCCGCCGTGGAATATCCGCCGCCAGCAGAATATTGCCGCCGGCCGCGCTGATTTTTAGAACGCAGCTACGGGCGTTGTCGCTAGCCGGCCGGCCATAACTGGCCGGCGCGGGGGATAGGAAAGCGAAGCGCACGCCATCCCACGCCCAGCGTTCCCCCGCCTGGCAACGCCAATGAGGAATCGGGCGAGCCAATAGCGGATGCCGATCCGACAGCGAAGAAGCGATCCATCCCACAGGCTCCGCATCCAGCACCGAGGCCGCGCCGCCCAAATGATCTTCATCATTGTGAGAGATCACCACCCCGTCCAGACGGCTAATCCCGGACGCCCGCAAAAAGGGCATGATGACGCGGTTGCCGCTGTCCGCCCCCCCGCCGTATCGCGGGCCGGCGTCGAACAGCAGGGCGTGGCCGTGGCTGCGCGCCACGACGGCGAGCCCCTGGCCGACATCCAGCACCGTCACCCATAATTCGCCCGGCGCCGGGCGCGGCGGCGCCAGGAACAACGGCAGCATCCCCGTCAATCCCAGCCAGCGGGCGGGAAATCCCCGCGGCAACAGCAGCCAGAAAACACCCGCCAACGCCGCGGCTATCGCCCAAACCGGCGGTGCATGCGGTTGCCACACCGCGATCGGCAACCCACTCAAAAAACGCAAGACCGCCATGCCAACCGTCATAGCGCTATCGGCGGCGTTCAGCAAAAAACCCAGCGGCGGGATCATCCCCGCCAACGCGAGCGGCGTCACAACCCAACCGACCAAGGGAATAGCGATCGCGTTAGCCACGGGAGAAACCAGCGACACTTGATGAAACAACGCCAGCAACAACGGCGACAAACCCAGGGTAATCGCCCATTGAACGATCCCCCATTGGCGCAGCCCGGGTATGCGCCCGATCCGCCCCGTGACGACAAAAAAAATAATCGCCACCGCGCCGAAGGAAAGCCAAAACCCCGGCGCCAGCACCGCCCATGGGTCGAAGAGAACGACCAGGAATAACGCGGCGGCGAATACGCGGGACGCCGCCACCGGTTTCCCGCGCCAGATCGCCGCCGCCGCCACCGCCGCCAT
>DOVS01000138.1 GCA_003519965.1 Betaproteobacteria bacterium | reverse complement strand
AGCTGATGGGTGGCGTCTATACGCTGTTCCTCAAGGAATTGCTGCGCTTCCGCAAAGTCAGTCTGCAAACCGTCATGGCGCCGGTGGTGACGACGTTATTGTATCTGTTGATTTTTTCACAGGTGCTGCAATCCCATATACAGGTTTATTCTGGTGTCAGCTATACGGCGTTTCTCGTTCCCGGCCTCGTGATGATGACCATGTTGCAAAACGCGTTTGCCAACTGTTCATCCAGCTTGATCCAGTCGAAAATGACGGGCAATATCATCTTTATTTTGCTGCCCCCGTTAACCTACTGGGAATTCTTCGCGGCGTTCGTGGCGGCGGCGGTAGTGCGCGGCTTGGTGGTTGGCGTCGGCGTTTACCTCGGGGGATTGGCCTTTGCGTCGGTTCCGTTCAGTCATCCCGGATGGGCGCTGCTATTCGCCTTGCTGGGTTGTGGGATGCTGGGCGCCATCGGTATTATTGCATCGTTGTGGGCGGACGATTATGATCGAATGTCGGCGGTGCAAAGCTTTTTTATCGTGCCGTTGACCTTTTTGAGCGGGGTCTTCTATTCTATCCATTCGTTACCGCCGTTTTGGCAGAATTTGTCGCATTTCAACCCTTTTTTCTACTTAATCGACGGCTTTCGTTATGGTTTCTTCGGCGAGTCGGATGTTTCGCCCATGTTCAGTCTATTCATTGTGAGCACCTGCTTTTTGGCATTATCATTGACGACGTTGACGTTGCTGAAACGTGGTTATAAATTGCGCGGCTGAGATGCGCGCAACGCAGAGAAGATAAAGGTTTTTTTATGGTGACGGCCGAACAGATCACACGTTATATAAAGAATGACCTGCCGTGCGAGTATGTGCAGGTCGAGGGGGACGACGGCGAGCATTTCGCCGCCGTCATCGTCAGCGCCGAATTCCGCGGTAAGAATATGTTGCAACAACACCAGCGGGTATATCAAGCGCTTGGCGAGCGGATGGGCGGGGAAATCCACGCCTTATCCATGAAAACCTTCACCCCAGAGGACTGGTCCAATGCGGGTGGTACACGATAAGCGTTTGACCGTGGCTCATACGGACTGACGCCGCGGGGACAGTCTCGTTTTTCTCCGTCTGCGGCGCAAGCCGCCCGGTGAATGGCGCGGCTGGTTGCCGCGGCGTCAGGCCGTATGAAACTGGCGGGTCAGCGCGCAATGTTAAGGAGTGAACGATGAATCAGGAAGTGTTAGACCGTATTCGCCAAACCGTCACCGAGAATTCGGTGGTATTGTTCATGAAGGGAACGCCTCAGTTTCCTCAATGCGGTTTTTCTAATGTGGCGGCGCAGGTGATGAAGGCCTGCAATGTCGAATTTGCCGCGGTGAACGTGCTGATGGAGCGGGATGTATTCGAAAACCTCCCTTATTACGCTAACTGGCCGACTTTTCCGCAGCTCTATATCAAGGGCGATCTGATCGGCGGAGTGGACATCATGCGTGAGATGTATGAAAAGGGCGAACTGCAAAAATTACTCGAAGAGGCGCTAAGCGCTTGATTTTTTTTATTCCGCCTCCTCGTTCGGAGGCGGAGATTGAAATGGTTGCATGGATAAACTGGTGATTCGGGGCGGCATTCCCCTGGCCGGAGAAGTTCGTATCTCCGGCGCGAAGAATGCCGCGTTGCCGATTCTTTGCGCGAGCTTGCTGACCGAAGAGCCGCTGAAGATCGGTAATGTGCCTCATTTGCGGGACATCACGACAACCCTTGAGTTGTTGGGGCAAATGGGCGTGACCGTGTCGGTGGATGAAAAGATGCGCGTGGAATTGTGCGCGGCCCATCTTTCCCGCCTGGCGGCGCCTTACGATCTAGTAAAGACCATGCGGGCCTCGATTCTCGTGCTCGGGCCGCTAGTGGCGCGTTACGGCCAAGCCAGCGTGTCGTTGCCTGGCGGTTGTGCGATTGGCATGCGGCCGGTGGACCTGCATATTAAGGGGTTGCAGGCGATGGGGGCGGAAATCGACATAGAACACGGTTATGTCGTGGCGCGCGCCGAACGCCTTAAGGGTGCGCGGATTTTCATGGACTTGGTGACGGTGACCGGCACCGAAAATCTGATGATGGCGGCGGCGTTGGCGGAAGGGGTGACCGTGCTGGAAAACGCCGCCCGCGAGCCGGAGGTGGTCGACCTGGCGGAATGTTTGAACGCCATGGGCGCCCATATTGAAGGCGCCGGCAGCGATGTGGTGACCATCCACGGGGTGGAGCGGCTGCATGGCGCGAGTCATCGCGTGATGCCGGACCGCATTGAAGCCGGCACCTACTTGGCGGCAGCGGCTAGCACCGGTGGCAAGATCAAACTGCGCGGGGTGCGCCCCGGCATCCTCGACGCCGTGCTGGAGAAGCTGCGCGATGGCGGCGTGCGGATCGAGACGGGCGCCGATTGGATCGAGCTGGAAGCCGACGGCCCGCTTCGCTCGGTTAACGTGCGCACCGCGCCGTATCCCGCTTTTCCCACGGACATGCAGGCACAATTCATGGCGATGAACTGCGTGGCGCAAGGCGCGGCGACGATGACCGAGACCATTTTCGAGAATCGTTTCATGCACGTGCAGGAATTGCGGCGGCTGGGCGCGAATATCGAGGTGGAAGGCAACACCGCCGTGGTGCGCGGCGTGGCGCGACTACAGGGCGCGACGCTAATGGCGACCGATCTGCGGGCTTCCGCCAGTCTGATTGTCGGTGGACTGGTGGCCCACGGAGAAACCGTGGTGGACCGAATTTACCATGTGGATCGCGGTTACGAATGCGTCGAGGAAAAATTATCCCAGTTGGGCGCGCGTATTCGCCGCGCCCATTAACCGAATAGTTACGGAATCGCAAATGAGCGGGATCACCATCGCCTTGTCGAAGGGGAGAATCTTCGAGGAAACCACGCCGCTGCTGGCGGCCGCCGGCATCCAGTGCCAGGAAGATCCGGAGGTGTCGCGCAAGCTAATTCTCGGCACCAACCGTCCGGACGTGCGGTTGATTATCGTGCGCGCCGCCGACGTGCCGACTTATGTGCAATACGGCGCCGCCGATTTGGGTATTACCGGAAAGGACGTGCTCCATGAGCATGGCGGCGGCGGGTTGTACCAGCCGCTGGACTTGCGTATTGCCCGTTGCCGTATGATGGTGGCGGCGCCTGAGGGTTTCGATTACGCCGCCTCGGTGCGTCAGGGGGCGCGGCTGCGGGTTGCCACCAAATACCTGAGGACGGCGCGGGAACATTTCGCGCGTAAGGGCGTACACGTGGATTTAATCAAACTCTACGGCTCGATGGAATTGGCGCCCTTGGTGGGGTTGGCCGACGCCATTGTCGATCTGGTGAGCAGCGGGAATACGCTGCGCGCCAATCGACTGACGGCGGTGGAGGAAATTATGTCGGTCAGTTCGCGGCTAGTAGTCAATCCCGCGGCGCTAAAGCTGAAACGCGAGCAAATTCGCCCGATGATCGACACTTTCGGCCGCGCGGTTGCCGCGCGGGAAATGGCCTTGGCCAGTTAACCGCTATAAAATTTCGACAGTCTGCTAAGTATTCAAATTATGTTGACGATTAAACGTTTCGATTCCAGCCAGCCCGATTTTAACGCCGAGCTAGATCACCTGCTGGCGTTCGAGGGCGCCCAGGACGCCCGCATCGATGCGGTGGCGGCGGAAATCCTGCACGCGGTGAAAAGCCGGGGCGACGATGCGGTGTTGGAATACACTCGCCGTTTCGACCAACTCGACGCCGCCGCCATGGCGCAACTGGAATTACCGGCGGCGCGCCTAACCGAAGCGCTGGCGCGATTGCCCGCCGCCGAACGCGATGCACTGGAGCAGGCGGCGCAGCGGGTGCGGGTTTATCACGAGAAGCAAACCGTTGCTTCGTGGCGTTATACCGAGGCGGATGGAACGATGCTCGGCCAGCAAATCACGCCCCTCGACCGGGTGGGATTGTACGTGCCGGGCGGCAAGGCGGCTTATCCATCGTCGGTGTTAATGAACGCGATTCCCGCTAAGGTGGCGGGCGTGGGCGAATTGGTCATGGTGGCGCCGACGCCGGGCGGTCGGGTCAACGAATTGGTGCTGGCCGCCGCCGCGGTCTGCGGCGTCGACCGCATGTTCACCATCGGCGGCGCGCAAGCGGTGGGGGCGCTGGCTTACGGCACCGCAACGGTTCCACCGGTGGATAAAATCGTCGGTCCCGGGAATGCTTACGTGGCGGCGGCTAAGCGCCGGGTATTCGGCGTGGTGGGGATCGATATGGTGGCCGGACCGTCGGAAATTCTGATTATTTGCGATGGCGGCACCGATCCCGAGTGGATCGCCATGGATCTATTCTCCCAGGCGGAGCACGACGAACTGGCCCAGTCCATTTTGTTGACGCCGGACGCCGCTTTTCTAGACGCCGTCGCCGGCGCGATGGATCGGTTGCTGGCTGACATGCCGCGCCGCGAGATTATTCGCGCCGCGCTGGAAAACCGCGGCGCCTTGGTCAAGGTGGCCGATCTCGGCGAAGCGATCACGCTTGCTAATCGTATCGCGCCGGAGCACTTGGAGCTGTCCGTGGCCGACCCTGAACGCTGGCTGGATCGGATCAAACATGCCGGCGCGATTTTCATGGGACGTACTACCTGCGAATCTCTTGGCGACTACTGCGCCGGCCCTAACCACGTGCTGCCGACTTCACGCACTGCGCGGTTTTCCTCGCCTCTGGGCGTGTATGATTTCCAGAAGCGCTCCAGCCTGATTATGGTGTCCCAGGCTGGCGCGAATCGCTTGGGTCATGTCGCCGCGACGCTGGCCTACGGCGAAGGGTTGCAGGCCCACGCCCGTTCCGCCGAATATCGCATACGCTGAGCCGCAGGGCGTCATGGGAAATCGTTACTGGAGCGCCGTCGTTCATGAGTTGACGCCCTATACCCCGGGCGAGCAGCCGCAGTGCGCCAATCTGGTCAAGCTCAACACCAACGAAAACCCTTATGGTCCCAGCCCGCGGGTGTTGGCGGCGTTGCGCGGCGAAATCGCCGATACCCTGCGGCTCTACCCGGATCCCGATGGCGGCCGGCTGAAGATAGCCATTGCCGACTTCCATGGGGTGGCGGCGTCCCAGGTGTTTGTCGGCAACGGTTCCGACGAGGTCCTGGGGCATATCTTCCAGGCCTTGCTCAAGCACGACGCGCCGGTGCTGTTTCCGGATATCACCTACAGTTTTTATCCGGTGTATTGCCGCCTGTACGGCGTTGCATTCCGACAGCCGCCGCTGACCGAGACGTTCGAGATTCGCGTTGACGATTATTTCCAGCCCAACGGGGGAATTATCTTTCCCAATCCCAATGCGCCAACGGGCCGGGCGTTGCCCTTAGCCGAGATCGAACGCCTGTTGCAGGCGAATACCGAGTCGGCTGTGGTGATCGACGAGGCGTACGTGGATTTCGGCGGTGAGTCGGCCGTGGGGCTGGTGAACCGTTATCCGCAATTGCTGGTGGTGCATACGCTGTCGAAATCCCGCTCTCTCGCAGGGTTGCGGGTGGGATACGCCATCGGTCACGAGGGGCTGATCGAAGCGCTGACACGGGTTAAAGATAGCTTCAATTCCTACCCGTTGGACCGCCCCGCCATCGCCGGCGCGTGCGCCGCGATGGAGGATCGCGCCTACTTCGCGGAGACTTGCCGCCGCGTCGTCGCCGCCCGCGCCATGCTGACGGCCGAGCTTGCGGCGTTGGACTTTACCGTATTGCCTTCCGCCGCCAATTTCGTTTTTGTCCGTCATCGCCGGGAAGGCGGCGCCGCACTGGCCGCGGCGTTGCGGGAGCGCGGTGTTATCGTGCGTCATTTCAAGGAGCCGTCCCGTATTGCGCCGTTTTTGCGCATTACGGTTGGGACGGACGCGCAGCGCGCGGCGCTGATTGAGGCGCTGCGGGAGATTCTGGCCTAATGCGCCCGCGTGTCGCTCATGCGGCGTTTTGAACCCCTTGCCGCGGTGGGTTAGAATAGAAGAAAATTTCATCGGGTTCTCCCATGCGCAGTGCTCAAGTTAATCGTGATACCCTGGAAACGCAGGTGCGCGTTTCCCTTAACCTGGACGGCGGCGGCAAGGCCGCGCTAGACAGCGGGATTCCTTTTCTCGACCATATGTTGGAGCAGATCGCCCGCCACGCGCTGATCGATTTGGATATCAGCGCGCGCGGCGACCTTCATATTGATGCACACCACACGGTCGAGGATATCGG
>DOVS01000167.1 GCA_003519965.1 Betaproteobacteria bacterium | reverse complement strand
CGCTGCTGAAGCCGCTGCTTTATCAGCCGGATAAAAACAGCCTGGCGTACAAGGCGCTGGAAAAAGCGTGCGCGGCGGCGCAACTGCCGCCGCACCGGTTGCTCGAGCGCTGCGGCGCTATTCCGTCCAGCCGCGCCTATCATCTGGAACGTTTTTTATTCGAGCATTTTCCCAAGGGCGCTGCGCTTGCCGCCGCCGGCGTTTCTCCGCCGCCGCCGTTGCCCGCCAGCGACGTGCTGGCGTTCAGCATCGACGACGCCGCCACCACCGAGATCGACGACGCATTTTCGGTCACCCCGCTGGCCAACGGCAACGTGCGTATCGGCATCCATATCGCCGTGCCCGGGCTGGGCGTTGCGCCCGGTTCGCCGCTCGATGAAATCGCCAGGGAGCGGTTGTCCACCGTCTACATGCCGGGCGATAAACTGACCATGCTGCCGGAGTCGGTGGTTGGCCAGTTCACCTTGCAGCGCGGCCGCCGCTGCCCGGCGCTCTCGTTCTACGTGGAAACCACGCCCGACGAATACGGCGTCGTGACCAGCGAAACCCGGCTGGAGGAAATCACCGTCGGCGAGAATTTGCGGATCGAAACCTTACAGCCGTTATTCAATGAAGAGACCCTGCGCCAGGGCCTGGCCGATTTTCCCTGGCGCCAGGAACTGCACACCTTGTGGCGCTTCGCCGATACGCTGGAAGAGCGGCGCGGGCGGCCCGACGCCGGCAAAACCTTTCCCCAAGAATTCGGCTTTCATATTGACAATGGCCGGGTCAGCATCATCCGCCGCCAGCGCGGCACGCCCATCGACAAACTGGTTTCCGAATTGATGATTTTCGTCAATTCGCAATGGGCGGAAACGCTGCGGCAAAATGGCCTATCCGCCGTATTCCGCGCCCAAAACGGCGGCAAGGTGCGCATGACGACCGCGCCGGGCCCTCACCAGGGGCTAGGCGTGTCGCTCTATATGTGGGCCAGCTCGCCGCTGCGGCGCTACATCGACCTGATGAACCAACGCCAGCTTGTCGCATGGGCGCGCGGCGAAACGCCGCCCTACGAAGAAAACAGCGAAGCCATGCTGGGCGCGATGCATGGCTTCGACCTTGCCTATGGCGCCTACCAAGCCTTTCAGCGGCAGATGGAGCGCTATTGGAGTCTGCGCTACCTGACGCAAGAACAGATCGCCGTCGCCCCGGCCATGGTGCATCGGGAAAACTTGGTGCGTCTTCAGCTGGCGCCGCTGATGATGCGCGTGCCCGGCCTGCCGGAGCTGCCGCCCGGCAGCGTGGTCGAGGTGCAGATTGGCGGCGTGGATTTGTTGGACTTAGAATTCACCAGCAAATTCAAGCGGGTGGTGACGGAAGCCGGCGGCGGGTGACAGCGGAAGCGGCAAAATCATACAATAGCGTATTCCCGGATTTTCCGGCCGTCACGATCCATTGCAGAAGCGCCGATTGCCGATGAGGTTTGCATTGCCCCTGAGTGGTTCGCTTCCCCGGCTCGACTCCACCGACCGGCTATGGCTGATGATTTTGGCCTCGTTCTGCCTTCATCTGCTGGTATTGTTCGGGATCGGCATCGCACCGTCCAAGCCCGACACACTGAATAATTTCGCTTCGCCGCTCGACGTGGTGCTGGTTAACAGCAAAACCCGGGAGAAGCCCCGTCACGCGGACGCCTACGCCCAGGCCAATCTGGACGGCGGCGGCGATACCGACGCCAAGCGCCGGGCGCGGAGTCCGCTGCCGGCGCATCGTTCGTCCCGCGGCGGCAAAATCGCGCGGGCGCAACAGCAGCGGGTCGCCGCGCTGGAGCGTCGCTCGCGGGAACTGCTCAGCCGGATCCAGGCGCGCACGCAGGCCGTCGCGCGCCCGCCATCGCCCGAACAACGTCGGCTCGACGCCGCCGCGCTAGTGCAGCGCAGCCTGATGGAGGCCCGCCTGGCGGCGCAAATCGATCAGGAATGGTCCGCCTATCAGCACCGCCCGCGAACGCGGTTTATCGGCGCGCACACGCGAGAATACGCGTTAGCGCTGTATACCGATAGCTGGCGGCAGAAAGTGGAGCGGGTGGGAAACCTCAACTACCCGGAAGCCGCCAAGCGCCAACGGCTGTACGGCGCCCTGCAACTGACCGTTTATATTCGCGCCGACGGCAGCGTAGCCAAGATCGAGCTGAACCGCTCTTCCGGCCACCCGATACTGGATAAGGCGGCGCGGAATATTGTCAGGCTGGCGGCGCCGTTTCCACCGTTTCCGCCGCAAATTCGCCGCCGCTACGACATTCTCGCCATTACGCGCACCTGGTCGTTCACCCATGAAGATCAACTGGCCGGCAGCGAATAACCCCGGCGCGGCTTTCATAAGCGCGCGCCTGTGCCATAATATGAAGCCATGCAGAACGTCAACTTAATCCATCATTTTCTGATCGCCATGCCGCGCATGGAGGACCCGTATTTTTCCAGAACCCTGACGTACATCTGCGAGCACGACGACCGCGGGGCCATGGGCATCGTATTGAACCGCGCCACCGAAATGACGCTCGGCGCGCTATACGAGCAAATTCAAATTCCCCTGGAGGCGCTCGACCTAGCCGGGCGCACCATCCACTTCGGCGGGCCGGTGCAGATGGATCGCGGCTTCGTGCTGCACCAGCCGGAGGGCAGCTGGCAATCGACATTGCCGGTGCAGGACGGCATCGCCTTAACCACGTCGAAGGACATTCTGGTCGCCGTGGGCCGGGGAGAGGGGCCGAAAAAAATGCTGGTCACGCTGGGTTACGCCGGCTGGGGCGCCGGACAACTGGAGCAGGAGCTGGCGCAAAACGCCTGGTTGACCGTGCCGGCGACGGAAGAAGTGATTTTCGATCTGCCGGCCGACGCGCGGCTTCAGGCGGCGATGGACATGCTGGGCGTTAACTTCGGCTCGTTGTCCGAGGAGGCCGGTCATGCCTGAGCGGCCGCCCTGGCGCGATTGACCCCGGCGGAGACGCCGCTGGCGGTGGAGGACGGCGCGGTGCTGGCGTTCGATTTCGGCTTGAAGCGCATCGGCGTGGCGCTGGGCGAGCGG
>DOVS01000057.1 GCA_003519965.1 Betaproteobacteria bacterium | reverse complement strand
CAGGAGGAAATCTTCGGCCCCGTGTTGGCCGTGACCACCTTTAAGGATGAAGCGGACGCCATGGCTATTGCCAACGACACCCTGTATGGTCTCGGCGCCGGCGTATGGAGCCGTGACGGCAGCCGCGCCTACCGCTTCGGGCGTGGCATTAAGGCCGGCCGGGTGTGGACCNNATGCGGATCGCCCAGGAGGAGGTCTTCGGACCGGTGCTGTCGGTGATCCGGTTTCGCGACGAGGAGGAAGCCGTCGAGCTGGCCAACGAGGTGATCTACGGGCTGGCGGCGGGGATCTGGACGAAGAGCATCCGGCGGGCGCTGGACGTATCGGCGCGGCTCCGCTGCGGCATGGTCTGGGTCAACACCTACCGGGCGGTCAGCTTCATGTCGCCGTTCGGCGGCTACAAGCAGTCGGGCATTGGGCGCGAGACGCACAAAATGATGCTCGACCATTACCAGCAAACCAAGAACCTGCTGGTAAGCTACAGCCCCAAAGCCCTGGGCTTTTTCTAACCGCCTTTCCTTCCATGGTGCGGATATTACGGGCGGCGGCGGCGCCTTTCTTTAGCGGAGGATTGAAATGACGCCGCGTGTCGTCGCCACCGAGGCCGCCCTCGCACTGATCGAACGACTAAAGGCCGGCCACGGCCCGTTGATGTTCCACCAGTCCGGCGGCTGCTGCGATGGCAGTGCGCCCATGTGTTATCCCCAAGGCGAATTGCTGCTGGGGGACGCCGACATCCAATTAGGCAATATTGGAGACTGCCCTTTCTACATCGGCCGCGCGCAATTCGCGTACTGGAAGCACACGCAACTCATCATCGACGTGACGTCCGGACGTGGCGGTCTATTTTCCCTGGAGGGTGCGGAAGGCGTGCGCTTTCTCACCCGCTCCCGTCTCTTTACAGATGCGGAGCGTGCGGAACTCGCTGCCTCCGGCCCGATCCCTTGAGTCGTTTCCGATACAGCCGGCGCTAGGCTGCCGAGACTCGCCAAGCGTTGACCTAACCCGGATAGCGCATCGATGCGGGCAATAATTGCGCTGGATTTTGCGAGTTGGGCGGCCGACCGCCCATTCCTGCGCACCCCGCTTGCGCGTCGAATGCGTCGGTTGCCATGCCGGCGCTATCCATCGAATGGTGCGGGAAATCTCACGCAACAGCGTCATAGGGGGGCAGACGGCCGATGGAACGAAACCAAGCCATCCTTATTCGTCATAAAGACCCGCGCGAGATAAGATTCCCCGTATTACCAGAACTAACCGAATAGATCGAAACCAGTCAGCCGCCAATGCGGTGAGCGGAGAATCCCGCAAAGGCCCTTCGGCAATGACCTTGCCGACAAAGAAAAGCCGGTTAAGGACGACACGCTTAACCGGCTCATCGACTGCAATGAAATATGGCGCGCCCGAAGAGATTCGAACTCCTGACCCCTTGGTTCGTAGCCAAGTACTCTATCCAGCTGAGCTACGGGCGCGAAGGCGGCAATTATACGTGAAAGCCCGCCGCTTAACAATGGCGGAGAGAGAGGGATTCGAACCCTCGGTAAGGCTATAAACCCTACGCTCCCTTAGCAGGGGAGTACCTTCGACCACTCGGCCATCTCTCCGATTCGAGGTTCGTTAGGATACCTAGTTAGGCTAGCGAGGTCAATCCGCTCGGGGCCGCCGTCGGGACGCTTAATTTATCCCGCCTGCTCCAGATCGAAGGCTTTATGGAGGACGCGAACCGCCAGTTCCAGGTATTTTTCGTCGATCACTACCGAGATTTTGATTTCGGAAGTAGAAATCATTTGGATATTGATGCCTTCTCCCGCCAAGGTGCGGAACATGGTGCTGGCGATCCCGGCGTGGGAGCGCATGCCGACCCCGACAACCGAAACCTTAGCGGTGCGCTCGTCGCCATTAATTTCGCGCGCGCCGATTTTACCTTGCGCCTGTTTCAAGCGTTTGAGGACATTGGCGTAGTCGTTACGATGCACCGTGAAGGTGAAATCCGTGGCGCCGTCGGCGCCGACGTTTTGGATAATCATGTCCACGTCGATGTTGGCGGCGGCCACCGTCTCCAATATTTGATGCGCGATACCGGGACGGTCCGGCACGCCGAGCACGGTGATTTTCGCCTCGTCGCGATTAAACGCGATGCCGGAAATAATCGGATTTTCCATGTTGATGTCTTCCTCAAAGGTAATCAGCGTCCCTTCGCCCCGCTCCTCGAAGCTGGACAGCACGCGAAGCTTGACTTTGTACTTACCGGCGAATTCCACCGCCCGAATTTGCAAGACCTTGGAGCCGAGGCTCGCCATTTCCAGCATTTCCTCGAAAGTGATGGTTTTCAGCCGCCGCGCTTCGGGGACGATGCGCGGATCGGTGGTGTATACGCCGTCCACATCGGTATAAATTTGACATTCGTCGGCCTTCAGCGCCGCCGCCAGCGCAACGCCGGTGGTGTCGGAGCCGCCCCGCCCGAGGGTCGTAATATTGCCTTTTTCATCCACGCCCTGGAAACCGGCGACCACGACCACCGATCCCGCGTCGAGATCGGCGCGGATATTTTCCTCGTCGATACGGAGAATTCGCGCCTTGGTAAAGGCGTTATCGGTTACAATCCGCACTTGCGCGCCGGTATAGCTCTTGGCTCGAATACCCAAGTCCATGAGCGCCATGGCGAGCAAGGCGATGCTGGCTTGCTCGCCGGTGGCGACCAGGACATCCAACTCCCTGGGGTTCGGGTGGCTCTGGATTTCTTTTGCCAAGGCGATTAGCCGGTTGGTTTCGCCGCTAATCGCGGAAACCACGACCACGACTTGGTGGCCGCGCGCCTTGAATTTTGCAACGCGCCGCGCGACGTTTTGGATGCGCTCGACGCTTCCTACCGAGGTTCCGCCGTATTTTTGTACGATCAGCGCCATTGAACTTCCTAAAAACTCTAAATTTTATCTTACCTTAATAAATATGTCACTGGGATTTACCGGCGGCGCGCCGCCATCGTTCCCACCGCGGATGCGCCTCGCCAAATACTTCGCCGCCACCTTGACACCGCGGCGGCGGCGAGCAAAAATAAACTAAAAATCTTAATAAGATAACGTGGAAACATTAGATGAAGCTTCTCGACAGACTGCTAAACCCTCGGGATATTAGAAAAAAACTGGGCCTTAACCAGGAAGAGTTCTGGACCCGGATCGGCGTCACCCAAAGCGGCGGCTCCCGCTACGAAAGCGGGCGCACCATGCCGAAACCGGTGAAGGAATTGCTGCGCCTGGTGTATGTCGAGGAATTGGACTTATCCCGAGTGAGAAAAGAGGATTTTGAGATTATCGATTATCTCAAAACGCAACAGACCGATCTGTACAAAAAATTAAAAAAAGCGGCGCGCAGCGACGCTAAAAAAGGCGACGAATAACCCACCCTCATAGGCTGACTTTAACCGCTATTCCCAACGCTTCGATCTCGGCGGCGAAAGACGCCATCCATGCCGGCGGCAGCGGAGACAACCGCGGCGCTTCGGTCTGCATCGACGGCCGCGCCAACCCGTAAAGCAACACCCCTTTCAAGCGAACCGCCTCGGCGCGCTGTTTTTCCACGAACTGCAAAT
>DOVS01000228.1 GCA_003519965.1 Betaproteobacteria bacterium | reverse complement strand
CCGGCCCTATGGCGGCGGCCCCGGGATGGTGATGCTGGCGGAGCCGCTGGAAAAAGCCATCGAGGCGGCAAAACAGCGTCAGTGTGGGATCGGTGTGGCGCAGCCGCGGGTGATTTACCTTTCCCCTCAGGGAGAACGGTTAAACCACCGCCGCGTGATGGAATTGAGCGAGCGGCCAGGGTTGATTTTTTTGGCTGGGCGCTATGAGGGCGTCGACGAACGGTTATTATCCCGTCAGGTGGACGAGGAGATTTCCATCGGCGACTACGTGCTCTCTGGCGGAGAGCTGGCGGCAATGGTGGTGATCGACGCTATCGTTCGTCAGCTGCCGGGCGTGCTCGGCGATGCGGATTCCGCGGCGGAGGATTCGTTTGTCGACGGATTGTTGGACTATCCGCATTACACCCGGCCGGAGGTCTATGCAGGAATGGCGGCGCCGCCGGTGCTATTGTCCGGCAACCACGCCGAAATCCGCCGCTGGCGGTTGCGGCAGGCGCTTGGGAGAACCGCATTGCGCCGGCCGGCGCTGTTGGAAAAACGCGGTTTAAGTGTGGAAGAAAAGAAATTGCTCGACGAATTTTTCGGGGAGCGGGAATTGCAAGGAGCTAAACCATGAATGTGATTGAACAGTTGGAACAGGAAGAAATCGCCCGCCTGGGCAAGAGCATCCCAGCATTCGCCCCCGGCGACACCGTGGTGGTGCAAGTAAAAGTTAAGGAAGGCAGCCGCGAACGTCTCCAGGCCTATGAGGGCGTCGTGATCGCTAAGCGTAACCGCGGGCTGAATTCTTCCTTTATTGTGCGTAAAATTTCCTCCGGCGAAGGCGTGGAGCGGACTTTTCAAGTCTATTCGCCGTTAGTCGCGGGAGTGACCGTTAAACGCCGCGGCGACGTGCGCCGCGCCAAATTGTATTTTTTGCGCGAGCGCTCCGGTAAATCGGCGCGCATCAAGGAAAAATTACCGGCCAAGAAAGCCGCGCGCTGATTACGGTCACGCCGCCCCCGCCCGCCCGCTGGCGCAAAGCATGCGCCAGCGGGCGGGCTTTCGCTTTTCTGCGCGATCATGGTTAGAATAGCGCCATGCGTTATCTCGCGACGATTTTCCTTACCGGTTTTTTCCTGTTTCCCGCGATTTCCTTCAGTGCGACGCTTAGCGCCATCGGCCGCTTAGCCGACGCGGGCGCGCCGCAACTCGCCTTGGCGGCGCTGGAGCAGTCGCCCCCTTCCCGCCAGCAGCATCCTGGCCAATGGCTGTCTTGGCAGTCGTTGCATATTTCCCTGCTGGCGCGGCTTAACCAGTCGCAAGCCGTGTTGGATCAAGTCAAGACATTGCCCGCTAACGCACCGGCTGCGCTCCTGCGCCCCGCCGACTGGGCGGCGGCGCGGGCGGCGTTGGCTCTACAGCAAGGCCCGGCGGCCCGGCGTTATCTCGCCCGCTTGCTATGGCAAACCGGTATTTCCAACGATGCACGGTATCGCGAGGCGCGCCGCCTAGTGATCCAAAGTTATGTGGATGACGGCGAATTAGGCGATGCGTACCGCGCAATGTTGCGCTTCCAACAGGATTTTTCGTTAGACTCCGCGACCACCGCTGCTTTCGTCCAAGCGCTGAGCGATGGCGGCCAGGCCGCGGATGCGCTGACCTGGCTGGCCCGGCTCGACGACGCCAGCCCGCTGGCGCTATCCGTCAAACTGAAAACCGGGATGATTTCGCCTTCGCAGGCGATCGCCGCCGCTCGCGCCGCGCTGGGACGGACACTGCCCGCTGTCGCATCTCGCCGCCGCAAGCCGCGCAAATCCACGTCCCGACCGAAATTACCCTTGCAGAATATCGTGGGGTATTGGCGCGTAATCCGCGCCGCCGCCACGATTGAAAAAAACACGGCGCTGAGGACCCGGGCCGACGAGCAATTACTGAATGCCGGTGCGGCCCACGCGACGGCCAAGCGGTTGTGGCGCGATTACCTTGCGCAGGCGAAAATCGCGCCGGCGGCGTCCGCGCAAAACGGCGCCGCCCTGTTGGCGGGCGCTACCCAGTCTGTCGCCGCGCAACCGTTGGCGGCGCGAACGGTATTCGCCGCGTTAGCCGCCGATGCTAAGGAAAAAACGGTGCGCCAGCAGGCGATAACGGCGTTGGTGGACGCACTGGCGAGCGCAAAACTCGGCGGCGCGGCGCTGCGTTTATTTTCCGATCCGGCCTATTTTCCCCAACCGGCGGTGATTTCTCCCGCCGTTCGCTACCGCTTGGGCGGGATTGCCCAAGCGCGGGGCGACGCGGCGGCGGCCGCGCACTATTGGAAAGGATTGGACGCCCCGCCGGCAGGCGAGGCGGCAGCGCCGTGGCGGCTGAAACGCGCCGAGGTATTCATGGCGGCGGGCGATTACGCCGCCGTCGCCGCGACCGCGGCAAGCGCGCCGACAAGCGGTGCGGCGGAGACCGGGCAATGGCTGGTGTTGGCGCGGCGGCTGGCGGCGGCGGGACAAAATAGCGCGGCGGCGCGCGTACTGCAACGCTTGACCGCAGCGGGCGGCCCAGCGCAACGCCGCGAGGCGCTGACGGCGTTGGGCGCGGTAGCGGCGGTGCTCGGCGATCATCGGCGGGCGGCGGCCGCCTATTTGCAGGCGGCGATACTCGCGCCGCCATCCGGCAATAGCGCTAGCCAGAGTCGTCGGCGGGCGGCGGAAAATCTCGTGCAAGCCGGTTTTATCACCGACGCCAAGGCGCAGTACGCGCGGCTGTTGGCATCCACGCGCAATATCGCGGACCGGCGGGCTTTGCGGCAGCGCATCGATGACTTGACGCCATGACCGCCTATCAGGCCCGGCTAGCGGCGCCGTTAGCCGTCCTCGGCATCCGCGCCGAGGCGGACGTCCTGACGGTTATCGATTTTCTGCCGCTGGATACGGCGGCGCTTGCGCCGCAAACATCGTTCGCCCGCGAAATTTGCCGTCAATTGCATGCCTATTTGGCCAACCCGCGTTACCTCTTCGATTTACCGTTGCGTCCCGTCGGCACCCCGTTTCAGCAGCGGGTGTGGCGGGAGATGACGCAGATCGCCAGTGGCGAGGTGCGCTGTTACGGCGAGTTGGCGCAAGCACTCGGCTCATCTCCACGCGCCGTGGGCGGGGCCTGCGGCGCAAACCCTATCCCACTGGTCATTCCTTGCCACCGGGTGGTCGGCAAAAACAGCGTCGGTGGATTTATGCGCGGCCGGGAAGCCGGCCCGCTAGCGATTAAACACTGGTTGTTGCGCCATGAGGCTTGCCGCGACTGATCTGCTCGATACGTTCTGCGACGCCCTCTGGCTGGAAGACGGGCTTGCCAAGAACACCCTGGAGAGTTACCGGCGCGACCTGACGCAGTTTGCCTTATGGCTGGAAAAAAGCGGCCAGGCCGATTTATTGCTGGCGCAGCAAGCGGACATTCAGGCGTTTTTGGCGCACCAGGTCAACTGGCGCAAGGCGCAGGCGCGCACCACAAGCCGCGAGTTATCCGCGCTCAAACGCTTCTTCCGCTATCTGCTGCGCCAGGGAAGAATCACCGCCGATCCCACGTTGCGTATCGACGCGCCAAAATTGCCGCGGACATTACCGAACAGCCTCAGTGAAAACGAAGTGGTTTGTTTACTGAATGCGCCACGGAGCAGCGATGCTCTTGGATTACGCGATCGCGCCATGCTGGAGACGCTTTACGCCACCGGATTGCGTGTATCCGAATTGGTCGGGCTGCATATGGCGGCGGTTTCCCTCGATATGGGGGTGGTTCGGGTATTGGGCAAGGGCGGTAAGGAGCGGTTGGTCCCGCTGGGAGAGGAAGCGGTCGCCCGAATCGCGCATTACTTGCGGCAAGGGCGGCCCGCCTTGCTCATCGGCAAAAGCAGCGATGCGCTGTTTGTCACCGCCCGCGGCGGCGCGATGACACGCCAGGCGTTTTGGTATTTGATTAAGCGCTATGCCCGGCAAGCGCAGATCATTCGTCCGCTTTCTCCTCATACCTTGCGCCATGCCTTTGCCACGCACCTGCTTAACCATGGCGCCGATTTGCGTGTCGTGCAATTACTCCTGGGACACGCTGATATTTCCACCACGCAGATTTATACGCATGTAGCGCGCGAGCGGCTCAAGCAACTGCATACCCAGCACCATCCCCGCGGCTAGCCATTCAGCGCCAAGCAGACCACAGAAGAGATGCGCCGGTCAGTGTCAGCAATAGGCCAATCAACCGCAGCATGTGCTGACTGGATATTGCGCCGTGGACGCGATGTCCAACAAAGAGCCCTAGCGCCATGAGTGGGAAGCCGAGCAGTAGTAAGCGTCCCATCCCGGCCTGCAACAATAATCCCGCCGCGAGAAAGACGAGCAGCCGGAAGCCGCCGTCGAGGATAAACAGCCCGGAAAAAGTGGCGCGCATTGCGCTTTTATCTTGCAGCCGGCGAGAGAGATAAATGATATAGGGCGGCCCGCCGGTACCGAACATCGCACCGATCGCGCCCGCGGCGAAACCGGCGGGCAGCGCCCACCAGCGAGAGATGGGACGGTTGCCATGGAATTTGATTAAGTTGCGCAGCCCGAACGCCAGCACGAACGCACCCAACGCAGTCAGTAGCGACGGCCTGGGAAGCCGCAGCAATAAGCCGACGCCGAGTAGAATTCCCGCCGCCGCCGCGGGCAGCAAAGGGCCGATTTCCTTCCACTGGATACAGGTGCGGAAGCGCCCGCCCAGCGTGGCGGAGGCGCTGAAGTCCAGTACCAGGACGAAGGGTACTACCAGTTTCAACGGCAGCAAGTGGGCGAGCAGCGGTACCGCGATCAGGCCAGAGCCAAAGCCGGCGATGCCGCGAATGCAATAAGCGAAAAGAATAATCGCCGCTACCCAGGGCAGCGACTCCAGCGGCATTACTTGGCGCCGCGTTCGATAGTGACGCCGAGGTGTTTAACCTCGCGAATCAACCCGAGCTTAGTAACGCGCACCCGCGCCCAAGGCGCGCCAAACTCGCTCAGCAGCAATTGGGCGATATGTTCCGCCAACGCCTCCACTAGAGAGAAATTTTTTTCCGCCAAGGTTTGCCGGATGCGCGTCACGACCTTGCCGTAATCGATGGTGTCATCCACTCGATCGGTGACGCAGGCTCGACTATGCGGCAGGCCGATATCCAAATCCAATTGGACGGTTTGCGGCGCCAGACGCTCCCATTCGTAAATGCCGATGACGAGATCGACGTTGAACTCGCGTAAAAAAACAATATCCATCAGAAGTTCGGCGGTTTTTCCAAAGCGGCGCGGATGCCGTAAAATCAAAAGTCGCCCATTCTAGAATATTTTTGACATGACCGCGATAGCCCTCATTTTGTTTGCCTACCTGTTGGGTTCGCTATCGTTTGCGGTAATCGCCGCGAAAGTCTTTGGCCTGCCCGATCCGCGCACCTTCGGCTCGAAGAATCCGGGGGCGACCAATGTGTTGCGCAGCGGTAAAAAATTAGCGGCCGCGTTCGTGTTGTTGGGCGACAGCGCCAAAGGCTACGCCGCGGTATGGCTTGCCCACCATGTCGCGGCAGGCGCCACGGCCAACAGCGTAGTGGCCGCCGCTGCACTGGCGGTATTTATCGGTCATCTCTATCCGGTTTTTTTCCGTTTCCAAGGCGGCAAGGGCGTGGCGACCGCGCTCGGCGTGCTATTGGCGTTACACCCTTGGCTCGGAGTGGTCACGCTGGCCACCTGGCTTCTCGCGGCGCTGATGTGGCGCACTTCTTCCTTGTCGGCGTTAATCGCCGCCGGCTTTGCGCCAATGTACGCGCTCGCGATATTCGGCGCCGGGCGTTATTTCCTGGCGGTGCTGGTGCTGGCGTTGCTGCTGATTTACCGGCACCGGACCAATATCCGCCAGTTGCTGGCGGGACAGGAGGGACGGATTGGCAAGAATGGCCCTCCCGGCGGCATGCCGCCGGACTAGCGGGAGGGCGCGAAGCGCATCGTGGGGCGCGCGCCGCTGGATGCACGCTGTGAGCGAATGCCGCGCGGGATCAATTTCCACCGCACGCTATCCTCGGCAGCGACCTGCTCAAGATAGTTCAAGACGCCGGTGGAGCGTGTCGCCCCGCCGCGCGACGGCAGGCGCGATGAGCGGGTGGCGGTTGCGGTATTCTCTTTCCCGGATCGGCCGGCTTAGATCATGGACGGTCGGACACGCGTACGGTTATTGCGGCGGCATTAACGCGACGCGTCCTGACGGGGGCTGGACGATGATGGGCTCAGCGGCCGGGAGGGGTCGTGTGCGCTAGCTCCCAGCGGGGGCTGACGGTAAATCCCAGGCCTGTCGGCGGCTGATGGCGTAGCCGCATCGCGCCGGCGAAGGCGATCATGGCGCCGTTGTCGGTGCAAAACGCCAGCGCGGGGTAAAAAACCGCGATGCCCTTGTTTGCCGCGGCGCTGGCCAGCTTTTCCCGCAAGCAATGGTTGGCGCCGACGCCGCCTGCCACCACCAGCCGCCGCAGCCCGCTTTGAGCGACGGCGGCTAACGCTTTGGCGATCAATACATCGGTAATCGCTTCCTGAAACGCCTGGGCGATATCGGCGCGGATGCCGTCATCGAGGGCGTGCTTCCGCGTCAAGGTGAGTACGGCGGTTTTCAGTCCGCTAAAACTGAAGTTAAGGTCGCCGCTATTAATCATCGGGCGCGGCAGCTTGAAACGTCCTGGCGCGCCTTGCCGCGCCAGCGCGGCTAGCGCCGGCCCGCCGGGATAGCCTAGGCCCAGCAATTTCGCGGTTTTGTCGAATGCTTCGCCGGCGGCGTCGTCCAGTGTCTCGCCGAGCAAGCGATAATGCCCCGCCGCTTCTACTTGCATCAGTTGGGTGTGCCCGCCCGATACGAGCAGGGCGACAAAGGGAAATGCGGGCGGATGCGGTTCCAGTAAGGGGGAGAGCAAATGCCCTTCCAAATGATGAACGCCAATGGCCGGCACGCCCAAGGCAAACCCTAGAGAAGCGCCGATGCTCGCGCCCACCAGCAGCGCCCCGGCTAGGCCGGGGCCTTGCGTATAGGCGATGGCCTGGATGTCATGCAGCGTGCGTTTTCCTTGGGCTAGGCAGTGACGCACCAGAGGGAGCGCGCGGCGGATGTGATCCCGCGAGGCGAGCTCCGGGACGACGCCGCCGTATTCCGCGTGCATCGCGACTTGCGAGTGGAGCGCGTGGGCCAGCAAGCCGTCGGCGGTATGGTACAACGCAACGCCCGTTTCGTCGCACGACGACTCGATGCCAAGAACCAACATAAGGGCTAATTCGGTAAAAGGGCCATCATAGCGGCTTTGGCGCGTGCAGGAAAGCCGCGCCCGCCCGAATACCGTCAAATATTTGGAAAAACCGGCGCTTGTTTGCTAAAATGGAGGTTTTCTCTGTTTGATTCAACAGGACAAAAGGATACGCAGCCCATGGCTATTGTACGTGTTAAGGAAAACGAGCCCTTTGAAGTGGCCATGCGCCGTTTCAAGCGCTCGGTGGAGAAAACCGGGTTATTAACGGAGCTACGTTCTCGCGAGTTTTACGAAAAGCCGACCGCCGAACGCAAGCGCAAGCTTGCCGCTGCAATCAAGCGCCACTATAAGCGCTTGCGCAGCCAACAATTGCCGCCGCGGAAATACTAGCTGTGACCCTTAAGGCGCGAATTACCGAGGACATGAAATCGGCGATGCGCGCTAAGGATGCGGCGCGCCTAGGGGCAATCCGCTTGCTTCAGGCAGCGATCAAACAGCGCGAGGTGGATGAGCGGATCGAATTGAATGACGCGCAAGTGGTCGCGGTCATCGAAAAAATGCTGAAGCAACGGCGGGACTCCGCGCGCCAATACGCGGCGGCGGGACGCGACGACCTGGCGGCGACGGAAGAATCCGAAATAGCCGTGCTCCAGATTTATATGCCTCAGCCACTGTCGGATGCTGAAATCGATGCGGCGGTCATTGACGCGATTGCTTCGTCCGGCGCGGCCTCCCCGAAGGAGATCGGCAAGGTGATGGGCGTGTTAAAGCCGGCGCTTGCCGGCCGCGCCGACATGGGAAAGCTCTCCGCGCTGGTTAAACAGCGCTTGGGTGGCTGAGTCTCCCGCGCAGCGGCTAACGGTGTTTGTATCGCTGGTTCCTGATTGCTATTCGTCCTTGTCCGGCTACAATTAATTTATGATTCCGGAGTCTTTTATTCAGGAGTTGTTGGGCCGCGTTGACGTAGTTGATGTCGTTGAACGGTGCGTACCGCTCAAGAAACGGGGTACGAACTATGTGGCCTGTTGCCCCTTCCATACGGAAAAAACCCCTTCCTTCACGGTCAGTTCTTCCAAACAATTTTATCATTGCTTCGGCTGCGGCGCGCATGGCACGGCGATTGGGTTCCTTATGGCCTACCAGGGTCTGGGGTTCGTGGACGCGGTGCATGAATTGGCGCGCGGCGCCGGCGTCGCCGTACCGGAGGCAAAGGACGGCGGCGCGCCGGCGCAAGAACATCGCGGTGCATTGTTTACCGCGTTGCAGCATGCTGACCGTTATTATCGCCGGCAGCTTAAGCAGACGCCCGCGGCCATTGAATACCTCAAGCGGCGGGGCGTGACGGGAGAGATCGCGGCGCGCTTCGGTATCGGCTATGCGCCGGGCAAGCGGCGAAACTTGGCCGATGTATTCGACGATTACGACGCGTCGGGCATATTGCCCTTGGCTGGATTGGTGGTGGAAGGCGACGGGGGGGCGCGTTACGATCGCTTTCGCGACCGCGTGTTATTCCCGATTTTGAATCAGCAGGGCCAGGTTGTCGGTTTTGGCGGCCGTGTACTGGGCGCAGGCGAGCCTAAATACCTTAATTCGCCGGAGACGCCGTTATTTGAAAAAGGGCGCGAGCTTTACGGTCTTTTTCAGGGGCGGCGCGCCATTCGCCACGCCAACCGGGTGCTGGTGGTGGAAGGCTATCTGGACGTCATCGCGCTGGCGCAACATGGCGTCGAGTATGCCGTGGCGACGCTGGGTACGGCGACGACGCCGATTCATGTTAAAAAATTGCTGCGCTTGGCGGATACCGTCGTGTTTTGTTTCGACGGCGACGACGCCGGCCGTAAGGCGGCATGGCGTGCGTTGGAAAATAGTCTGGAACTCGTCGCCGATGGTAAGCATCTAAGGTTTATGTTTTTGCCTCAGGGAGAAGACCCCGACACTTATGTGCGAACAGAGGGAAAGGCGTGTTTGGAGCGCCTGATCGCACAGGCCGAACCGCTGTCCCATTTCCTTGTGCGGGAATTGACGCGTCGGATTGACCTGGGAAGCGAGGAAGGGCGCGCCCATCTGCTGCAAGCCGCCAAGCCATTGTTGCAGAAAATTACTGCGCCCGCGCTGGGGATGATGCTGCGTAAGCGAATGGGCGAGTTAACCGGATTGAGTTCGGATGAAGTGAATGGGTTGGTTCGGGATCGGCCGCTGCGTCGGGAAAAACCGCGGCCCGCGCCCAAGGGACGGCGAATGCCGCCGTCGGTCGCGCGGGAGCTTGTGCGGCGGCTGCTGCTTCAGCCGCGGCTGGCGGATACGTTCGATATGGCCCTGCTGAGTGGCGGCGACGGCGATATGGCGCTGCTAGCCGAGGTGGTCGAATTCACGAGAGCCCATCCGCAGGTATTGACCCTCGCGCAGGTGGCGCAGCATTTTTCCGGTTCGCCGCATGCCGCGGCGCTGCAAGCGGCGATCAAGGATACGGCGATTTGGGAGGATTTCGGTGAGCGGGAAATCGCCGAGGAATTTACCGCGCTTGCCCAGCAATTAAGGAAAAAGAAAATCAACCAAGAGCGGAGCTGTCTGTTGCGTGGATTACAGGGTAAAGGTCTTGGCGATTTAACCCCGGAAGAGCGGGAGATGTTCCGCCGCGCTCCTGGGGCGGTAGTGGATTAATCACGTAAAAACTTAAATAACGTGAATGTGCTATACTCGTTAGCTTTTTTAAACATTTTTTCCTAATCGGAAGCTGGTTATGGCGATTGAACACGAAAAGACCGAGACGCGGACGGGCGATGCCGACGCGCGCCGGACGCGCTTGAAAAGCCTCATTGGCCTGGGCAAGGAGCGTGGTTATCTGACGTATGCCGAAATCAACGATCATTTGCCGGATGAGATGCTAGACGCCGAGCAAATCGAGGGCGTGATCAGCATGATTAACGACATGGGGATCTCGGTGTATGACGAGGCGCCGGACGCCGAGGCGCTGCTCATGTCGGACGCCGCGCCGCCGGTTACCGACGAGGATGCCGCTGAAGAGGCCGAAGCGGCTCTTAGCACCGTTGATTCCGAGTTTGGCCGCACCACGGATCCGGTGCGGATGTACATGCGCG
>DOVS01000343.1 GCA_003519965.1 Betaproteobacteria bacterium | reverse complement strand
CACGCTACGGCGGGCCGCGAGAAACACGGCGCCCATCAACGCGCCAAGCCCGGCGCCGCCCATCAGCAACCCGAGCGTCTGGGCGTCGCCATGGAAAACGTGTTTAGCATAGACCGGCATCAACACCATATAAGGCACGATGGTCAAACCGAGCACCGTCATCATGGATAGCAGCGCGCGCACCGGCGGAAAACCGAACGCATAGCTAAAACCGTCCTTCAATCCCTCTCGCATCGAACTGCGGCGGCGGTGCGGAGAAGTCGTCTTCATGCGCCGCAACGCCCACAACACCGCCACGTAAGACAATCCATTCAGTAGAAAACAAACACCCTCGCCTAGCCAGCTAATCAGAAAACCGGCGGCGGCGGGCCCCACCAGCCGGCTGGAATTGATGGCGAGAGAATTCAGCGCAATGGCGTTGGGCAAGTCGGCGCGGTCGTCCACCAATTGCACCACGAACGCTTGGCGCAACGGCGCATCCACCGCGTTGACCACGCCGAGCACGGCCGCCAGCACCACTAAGTGCCAAATTTGCACGACATGACCCAACACAAGCGCCGCCAGAAGCAAGGCTTGCGCCATCGCCAGCGCCTGCGTCCAGAACAATAGGCGGTGGCGGTCGAAGCGGTCCGACCACACGCCGCCGAAAGAAGCGAACAACAGGATCGGTATCTGGCCGGAAAAGCCGATGACCCCCAGCCACACGGCGGAACCGCTTAACCGGTACGCCAGCCACCCCATCGCCACCTGCTGCGTCCAGGTGCCGATGAGGGAAATCCCCTGACCCGACAAATACAAGCGGAAATTACGATGGGCAAGCGCCCGGGCGAAGGAAGGCAACGGCATGGCGGCGGCGAGGGCAAAAGCGTTATTTTAACGTCTCTTGCCCCCTCGCTTGGTTGTTTTTTCCATGGCAAGAAAAAATACCCGCCGCTGGCCGCTCCTTAAGTCTGCGATAAGTTTCTCTGCCTAATATAGCTTTTGCCGTAAGGCGCTTTAACTTTGTTCAATCAATTTAAGGAGATCGCCATGCACGCCACCGCTAAATTTTTTATCCTCGTCGGCGCCGCCACGCTCACGCTCGCCACCGCAGCCACCGTTTTTGCCGCTTCTAACCCGCTTCCGCAGTCGAAACGCGATATGCAGCCGAAGCTTAGCATGAAGGCGGCGCGCGCTATCGCCGAGAAGACCTTTCCTGGCCGCATTATGCAGGCCGAACTGGAGCGCGAACACGGCGGCAGCGGATTGCGTTATTCGTTCGACATGCGCCAAGGCAAGCAATGGCGCGAGGTGGGCGTCGACGCCCTAACCGGCAAGGTGCTGGAAAACAGCAAAGAATCGCCTAATCCGAAAGACTAACCGCTAACATACCGGCGCGACGCGCAAGAAGCCCATGCCGAAATATCTAGCCCTTTTGCCCGTGCTGCTCGCCGGCTTGGCGGGATGCGCCAGTTACCGGCCTCGGCCGCTCGACTTGCATCCCGCCTTACCCGCCAGCGTGGCGCGCCTTGCTCTCGACCCGGCGCGCATGCCTTTCGCTTCCTTGCGGAAGCATCGCTTCGACCCGAGCAACGGCCTGGACATAGATGAAGTCGCGATGCTGGCGGTGGCCCGTAATCCCGCATTGACGCTTGCCCGCGACCAGCTCGGCGTTAAACGAGCTCAGGCGTTCGCCACCGGATTGCCGCCCGATCCCCAGTTGGGATTGAGCCGGGACACCCCCACCAACGGCGGCCCCGGCGCCGCCAGCGCATTCACTCTCGGCCTGAGTTACGACGTGAACGCGCTGCTCGCCCGCCCCGCCGCCAAGAAAGCCGCAGCGGCCGCGGTGCGCCAGAGCGCTTTAAGCTTGCAATGGAAAGAATGGCAGGTCGTGAGCCGCGCTCGCGCGCTGTTCGTCAACCATTGGACGCAAAAGCGGCTGATGGCCTTGCTCCAGGACAACCGGCGGCTATTCGCCACGCGCTGCCGAAACGCACAACAGGCGCTACGGCAAGGAAACACCGTATGGAGCAGGGTCAGCGCCGACTTGACGGCGCTCCAAGACATCGACCGGCGAATCAACGCATTGGAACGCCGGATCAACCAAAACCGCCACGAGCTCAACGCCCTCCTAGGGCTAGCCCCGCAAACACAACTCCGGTTAACAGGCTCTATCCGGCTAGCGCCGCTGGACACCGCGCAAATCAAAACGGCGCTTTCCCATCTCGCCCGCCGCCGGCCCGACTTGCTGGCGTTGCAAGCCGGTTACGAAAGCCAGGAAGCGCGCTTCCGCCAGGCGATTCTCGCGCAATTTCCAGCGCTCAACATCGGGCTGACCCGCGCCCGCGACACGGCTGGACTGTATACGCACGGTTTCGGCGTGACTTTATCGCTCCCGTTTTTCAACCGCAACCACGGCAATATCGCCATTGAACGGGCGACCCGCCAGCGCCTCCACGATGCGTTCACGGCGCGCGTGAACAGCGCCGCCCAAAAAGTCAGCCGGATATTAGCCGATCAAACGCTGCTGATGCGGCGGCTGGCGCAAGTCCAGCACGTGCTGCCCCGCCTAACGCAAATGAATCGCAGCGCCCGCATGGCGTTCCAGGCCGGCAATCTCAACGCGCAAACCTACGTCAGCCTCCACGCCGCTTGGCTAGCCAAGCGCATCGCGGCGGTTACCTTGGAACAAACACTGCTGGAACAGCGAATCGCATTGCAAACACTGATTGGCGGAAAACTGCCGCTGACCTCGATGACGAGGGACACCCGCTCATGATGAAATCCGTTTTCTTATGCTGCCTTGCCTTGACGCTATGCACCGGGGCGGCGGCGGACCAACCCAGCGTGCAAGTTCAAACGACGCCGCTGCGGCAAATGTCGTTCAGCAAGACGCTGGCCAGCTACGGCATGGCGATCCCCTCGCCCATCCGCCAGCGCAGCTTGAGTCTACCCCACGCCGGGCAAATCGCGCGCCTCTATGTGAGCGCCGGTCAAACGGTGAAGCGCGGCGCGCCCTTGCTGGAGCTACACACCGATCCCGTGGCTTTCGCCCATTACCGTCAAGCGCGCGCCGCCGTGCAATTCGCCCGCGGCGAATTAAAGCGCGTGCAACAACTGACAGCGGGACACTTAGCCACGCAATCGCGTCTCGCCGCGGCGCGTAAGGCGTTGACGGACGCCGAAGCGGCGTTGGCGGCCCAGCGCCGCCTCGGCGCCGGACGCGGAACGGAGACCCTCAAGGCGCCTTTCGACGCCGTGGTCACCCGTCTCGCGGCGCATGCCGGAGAACGCCTGCCGGCGGGGACTAATGTGCTGCGGCTCTCCCCCGTCGGCGCGCTATCCTTCCAGCTAGGCGTCGAACCGGCGGATAGCGCCCAAGTCGGCATCGGCATGACGGTGCGGATTATTCCGGTGTTCGGCAGCGGCCCGCCGGTACGCGCCACGATCCGCGACATCCATGGCGTCGTTAATCCCAAGACCCGGTTAGTGGACGTCATCGCCCGCGTCGATGGCAAAACACCGCGGCGCTTGCTGCCCGGCATGATGGTGCGCGGCGATATACGCCTCGCCACCCGGAAACACTGGGGCGTGCCTCGCTCGGCCGTATTACGCGATAGCCGCGGCGCCTATCTTTACCAAGTCGCCCAAGGCCGCGCCAAACGCGTAGCGGTCGCCACCGGGTGGATCGATGGCCGCTTTATTAGCGTCAGCGGCGGCCTCGACCCTCGGCTGCCCGTGGTCGTCGTCGG
>DOVS01000346.1:1706-10383 GCA_003519965.1 Betaproteobacteria bacterium | reverse complement strand
TCTTGCTGGACTATCGTCACCCTACCCTCCTTCGTAAGCTCCAAAACGGCAAGGAAAGTCACCACGGCCGCCGCCGCGCCGCCGCCGCGTTCAAACAAACGATGAAATTCGATAAAACCCTGGGCCGGCAGCCAACGCAGCACCCGGCTCATCTGCTCGCGCACCGACAGGCGTTCTCGGGAAACACGATGGCGCTGAGGCGCTTGGGCCTGTTTGCACAACGACTGCCAGACCTGCGCTAAGTCCTCCGGCCGCACGGCGGGAAGCGGCGGCGCCGGCCGCGCGGCCATCGCCGCCTGAACGACGGCGAAATCCCGCCCCCGCCACGGCAGATGCGCCAACTGCCGAGCGGCGTGCTTAATTTTCTCGTATTCCAGCAAACGCCGGGCCAACTCGGCACGGGGGTCGGCCTCCGCCTCAATCGTCTCTTCACGGCGCGGCAACAGCAAGCGGGACTTGATGTCGATCAGCCACGCCGCCATGACTAAATATTCCGCCGCCAGCTCCAATTGGTGCACGTGCATCATGTCGACATAAGCTAAATACTGGCGGGTCAGCTCGGACATCGGAATATCCAGCACATCTACGTTATGCTTGCGAATAAGGTAGAGCAGCAGGTCGAGCGGCCCCTCGAAGGCGTCGAGAAACACCTCCAGCGCTTCCGGGGGAATAAACAGATCCGGCGGCAATTCCGCCAGAGGACGCCCCAGTATTCGGGCGACGCAAGGAACGGCGGCAACGTCAACCATGAACGCCTATCCCGCCAGCGGCGCGGAACGGATTAGCTGAACACAATCTGCCCTACCTCACGGAAATGCTTAGCGAAATGGACACTCATCCCTTCGCGGATATGCGCCGGCAACTCGTCGAAATCGCGCCGGTTGGCCTGGGGCAGGATAAGCTCCATGATACGCATGCGCCGGGCGGCGATCACTTTTTCGCGAATGCCGCCCACGGGTAGAACCTGACCGGTCAGCGTCAGTTCGCCGGTCATCGCCAGCACCCTAGCGATTTTCTCGCCGCGCGCCAAGGACAAGAGCGCCGTCGCCATGGTAATGCCGGCGCTGGGGCCGTCCTTTGGCGTCGCGCCTTCCGGCAAATGCAGATGCACGAACGCCTCGTCGAAGAATTTGGGATCGCCCTTGAATTCCTTCAAGTGGGAAGCGACATAGCTATAGGCGATTTCGGCCGATTCCTTCATCACATCCCCGAGTTGACCAGTCAGCTTGAATCCCCGGTTTTTGGTATGTACCCGGGTGGCCTCGATATTCAGCGTCACACCGCCCATCGCCGTCCAAGCTAGGCCGCTCACCACGCCAACGCCGACCAGCCGTTTTTCACGGGTGAAGATCGGCTTGCCGAGATATTCCTCCACTTGGCCGATCCCCACTCGCAACGGCCGCGCCGCACCGTTCAGGAATTTCACTACCGCCTTGCGGGTAATGCGGCCCAGCTGCTTTTCCAGGTTGCGCACGCCCGACTCGCGGGCGTAACCTTCGGTCGTATGGCGGATAGCGGCTTCGCTAATCGATAGGTCGCCGCGTTTAAGACCGGATTTTTCCAATTGTTTAGGCCACAGGTGGTGCTTGGCGATCTGCACTTTTTCCGACGTGATATAGCCGGAGAGCCGGATCACTTCCATGCGATCCAACAGCGGGCTTGGTATGGTGTCCAATTGATTGGCGGTGCAGATGAACAATACCTTGGATAAATCGAAGCGCACGTCCAGGTAGTGGTCGAGAAATTCAACGTTTTGCTCGGGATCGAGCACTTCCAACAAAGCGGACGCCGGATCGCCCTGATAGGATGCGCCGATTTTGTCGATTTCGTCGAGCATAATGACCGGATTGGCCACTTCCACTTCCTTGATCGCCTGGATGAATTTGCCTGGCATTGCCCCGATGTAGGTGCGGCGGTGGCCCTTGATCTCAGCCTCGTCTCGCATGCCGCCGAGGGAAAAACGGTAAAATTTGCGGCCTAGCGCTTGGGCGATAGAGCGGCCGATCGAGGTTTTCCCCACCCCCGGCGGCCCGACCAGTAGGACGATGGAGCCAGAAATTTCACCGCGCATCACGCCCACGGCGAGAAATTCGATAATCCGCTCCTTAACATCCCCCAAGCCGTCGTGGTCACGGTCGAGAATACGCCGCGCCCGCTTCAGATCGAGCTTATCCTTGGAATACTTGCCCCACGGCAACGCCGTGAGCCAGTCCAGATAGTTGCGGGTCACGCTATACTCAGGCGACCCCGCTTCCAATATGGATAGTTTTTGCAGCTCTTCGTCAATGCGCTTTTGCGCGCCTTCGGACGGACTCAGCTTCGCCAAGCGCTCGCGGAAACGCTCCACGTCCGCGGTACGGTCGTCCTTGGCTAGCCCCAATTCCTTTTGGATCGCTTTCAGTTGCTCACGCAGGAAAAATTCGCGCTGCTGCTTGGTCATCTTTTCCTCGACCTGCTCGCGAATGTCGGATTGGAGGCGGGCGACCTCCAATTCTTTCTTGATTAACACCAAGACTTTTTGCATCCGGCGGCGCAGATTGAACATTTCCAGCACCGCTTGCAATTCTTCCTTGGTCGCGGTAGTGAGGCTAGCGGCGAAATCGACCAGCGAAGAAGGTTCGTTCGGGCTAAAACGGTTGAGAAAATATTTCAATTCCTCACTGTAGAGCGGATTAAGCGGGAGCAACTCTTTAATGGAGTTGATGATCGCCATGGCGTAGGCTTTTGTCTCGTCTTCCTTCGAATAAGCGTCGCTCTCCACCGGATATTCCACCTGCACTACGTAAGGCGGCACGCTGGAAATCCAGTTGACGATACGAAAGCGGCTGACGCCCTCGGCGATGAATTGAATTTTACCGTCGGAATGAATCGGATGATGCATGCGCACCACCGTACCGACGGCGAAAAAATCGTCCGCCTCGGCATCCTCCGTGGCCTCGCGCTTGACCAGCGCTAACCCAACCATGCGATGGGCGGTATTGCCGATCTTTTTCACCGTCTCCAGCCACGGCCCCTCGTTCATCAACAAGGGAACCGACTGGGCGGGGAAAAATGGGCGTTCCGACAGCGGCAACAGATATAAGGTTGTCGGCAGAACTTTATGAGGAACGATCATGCTGGAAGAAGCCCGCTCCTCGCCGGACTCCATAATCTCACCTTCAATCGGCTCCTGATCACTCATTTGGCATCCCCTCTGGTTTCTCGTCTTTCAGGCGGCGAAGCGAACGGCAATCCCGACGACATCAAGCCAACGCATCGTTTAACTATAGCTTAACCCCATTGCTTGACGCACATCGCGCATGGTTTCCGTCGCCAGCTTACGCGCCTTTTCACAACCGTCCGCCACGATACTGCGTAGTAGCGCGAGATCCTCCTGATAGGGCTTAGCGCGTTCCAGCATGGGGGCTTGCTCCTTCAGCACCGCATCGATAACCGGCTGTTTGCAATCGAGGCAGCCGATTCCGGCGCTATGGCAACCTTCCCGCACCCACTGACGCAGGCCGTCATCCGAATAGACGAGATGGAACTGCCAAACCGGACATTTTTCTGGGTCGCCGGGATCGGTGCGCCGCACCCGCGCCGGATCGGTCGGCATGGTGCGGATTTTCTTGGTCACGCTTGCCGGCGCTTCGCGCAAGCCAATAGTATTATGGTAAGACTTGGACATTTTCTGCCCGTCAAGACCGGGCACGCGAGAAGCCTTGGTCAACAGCGACTGAGGCTCCACCAGAATCATTTTTCCGCCCCCTTCGAGATAGCCGAATAAGCGCTCGCGGTCGCCGAGGGATACATTCTGCTGTTCGTTAAGCAATGCGCGGGCCGCCTCCAGCGCCGCATCGTCTCCCTGCTCCTGATAACGTGTGCGCAGTTCATCGTATAGCCGCGCTTTCTTGCTGCCCAGCTTTTTAATCGCGTTCTCCGCCTTCTGCTCGAAACCGGGCTCGCGGCCGTAAAAATGGTTAAAGCGGCGGACGATCTCTCGCGTGAATTCAATATGCGGCACCTGGTCCTCTCCCACCGGCACCAAGTTGGCGCGATACGCCAGAATATCCGCGGCTTGCAGCAACGGATAACCGAGGAAGCCATACGTGTTGAGGTCTTTCTCGTGTAGCTTTTCCTGCTGCTCTTTATAGGTCGGCACCCGCTCCAGCCAACCCAAGGGCGTAATCATCGACAGCAGCAAATGCAATTCAGCGTGTTCCGGCACGCGAGATTGAATAAACAACGTCGCCCGCGCGGGATCGACCCCGGCCGCCAGCCAATCGATGAGCATCTCCCACACATGATGTTCGATGGCGTCCGGGGTATCGTAATGGGTCGTTAGCGCATGCCAATCGGCCACGAAAAACAAACAGTCGTACTCGTGTTGTAAAGCGACCCAATTCGTTAAAACACCGTGGTAATGACCCATATGGAGCGCGCCCGTCGAGCGCATCCCGGATAAAACACGTTGAGTATACATAGGGTTGTGTTCCCTTAGAAGGCAATGCCGAAAACGGCGAAAATCCCTCTCATGGCGAGACTAATCAGCGGCCAGAGAATATGCCCCAGCACCCCGGTAAACAGCAAGAACACCAGGATCATCAATCCGTAAGGCTCTAGTTTGGAGTAGCCATAGGCATAGCGGTGAGGAAGTAGGCTAACCATAATGCGGCCGCCGTCCAATGGTAAAATCGGCAGAAGATTCAGCACCATCAGGATCACATTGATGGTTACCCCGGCTTTCCCCATCAACCCCATGGGAACGGCGAAGGGACTGGATGGCGCCCACATGGACAACTTGATCGACAGCGCCCAAAAAAGCGCCATCGCCAAATTAGCCGCGGGACCGGCCAGCGCCACCCACAGCATATCTTTTTTCGGATGGCGGAGGTTGCCGAAATTAACCGGCACCGGCTTGGCCCAGCCAAATAGTATTCCACCTAGCGCCAAGGTAACCGCCGGAACTAAGATCGTCCCCACCAGGTCGATATGGCGCAAGGGATTCAAGCTGATCCGCCCCATTTGATGGGCGGTCAGGTCGCCGAATTGCTTGGCGGCGTAACCATGAGCCGCTTCGTGCAAGGTGATGGCGAAAATAATCGGCAACGCATAAATTGAAATGAGCGCCAGTAAATTATCCATTAAGGCGTCACTCCAAAAACTGCAACATCTCCCTTGCCGAGACGCACCAGCCTCGGCGTGTCGCCGCTGAGATCGATCACGCTGGTCATATCCATTCCGCAATAACCGCCATCCATGACAAGATCGACCTGATGCTCCAGGCATTGTCTGGTTTCATATGGGTCGGTCAACGGCAACGTGTCCCCCGGCAAAATCAATGTGGAGCTCAGCAGCGGTTCTCCTAATTCGGATAGCAAGGCGTCCACCACCGGGTGGGAGGGAACGCGCAAACCGATCGTATTGCGCTTAGGATGCTGCAAACGGCGCGGCACTTCCCGGGTCGCCTGCAGAATAAATGTATAACCGCCAGGCGTGGCGGCCTTCAATAGACGATACTGGCTATTATCCACCTTGGCGAACTGGGCAATCTCCGACAGATTGCGGCAAACCAGGGTGAAATGGTGATTCGCGTCTACCTGCCGGATCGCGCGAATACGCTCCATGGCGGCCTTATCGCCCAGCCGGCAGCCCAGCGCATAACAGGAATCCGTGGGGAAAACGATCACCCCCCCCTCCCGGATGATCGCGACGGCTTGTTTAATCAGGCGCGCTTGGGGATTGTCGGGGTGAATAGTAAAAAACTGCGCCATGCGTTATGCGGCCGATACCGCCAGTGCGGAGGCTTCCGGCCAGTCATGCCATACTGGCGCGCAACCGGACGGCAGCGGAGGGATGCGCCCGATTTCGCCATAGCCGCGATCCGGGCCATGATAATCGGAACCGCACGACGCCAAAAATCCGTATTCCGCCGCCAATCCGGCGAAACGTTGCGTCATTTCCGGAGTATGGCTGCCGGAAACCACTTCCAGCGCATCGCCGCCAAGCGCTCGAAATTCTTCCAGTAACTGGCGCAACGTGGCGCCGCCCAAGCCGTAACGACCAGGATGCGCAAGGACGGCGCGCCCTCCACTGTCCTTGATCCAGCGCACGACGTCGGCAAGCTCCGCCCAGCGATGAGGAACATAGCCTGGCCGCCCTTTGACGAGAAATTTTTTGAACACATTTTTCATATTACCGGCATATCCCCGGCTCACTAAAAAGCAGGCGAAATGGGTGCGGCTGATAATATTCTCCCGCACAAAACCGTAAGCGCCCTCAAGACTACCGTCGATACCGCTGTTAGCCAACGCCTCGGCGATTTTAGCGGCGCGGTCAACCCGGCCGTCGCGGATGGCGCGCAGCCCCTGTTGCAATGCGGGATAATGCGGGTCAATCTTAAGGCCGACGATATGTAAGGTGCGATCGCGCCAGGTTACCGAAATCTCGGCGCCGGCAATCAGGGAAATCTCTACCGGCCGAGCGGCGGTTCGCGCCGCGTTCAACCCCGCCACGTCGTCGTGATCGGTCAACGCCAGCACTTTAACGCCCTGTTGCGCCGCGTGCCGGATAAGATCGGCGGGAGCCAGCGAGCCATCGGAAACTGTCGAATGACTATGCAAGTCGATACACGACATTAAATTGAGTTGCTTGTGGAAACAGCGCGAATCATAGCAAAATACGAGGTTTTAGGGAAACACGCCCCCAACGCCGATGCAAAAATTTTTCTTCGATCTTTTTCCCATTATCCTCTTCTTCGCCGCATTTAAACTGTATGGCATTTATATCGCTACCGCTACCGCCATCATCGCCACTTTCGGGCAAATTGGCTGGGTCTGGGTGCGGCATCGCAAGGTTGGCGCCACCTTGTGGATGAGTTTAGTGGTCATTACCCTGTTCGGCGGCGCCACTTTGCTGCTGCACGATGAAACATTTATTAAATGGAAGCCGACCGTACTCTATTGGTTGTTCGCCTTGACATTGCTCGTCAGCCAGGTGGTTTTCAGGAAAAATTTGATTACCGCGCTAATGGGCGGGCAGATTACGCTGCCGCCTCACGTCTGGTTCAGGCTCAACATCAGTTGGGCGCTGTTTTTTGCTTTTCTGGGCGGCGCCAATCTTTATGTAGCCAGCACCTATTCCACTAATCAATGGGTGGACTTCAAGCTGTTCGGCACCCTCGGCCTCATGATAATATTCATCATTATTCAGGGACTCATGTTGTCCAAATACGTCAATCAAGAGGAAACCGACTGAATGCTCTACGCTATCCACGGCGAGGACGCGCCCGGCAGCCTAGAGAAACGGCAAGACGCACGCACCCAACACCTCGAACGGCTACGCTGTTTGCATCGGGAAGGGCGATTGCTGCTGGCCGGGCCTTTCCCCGCCATCGACAGTCCCGATCCGGGACCTGCCGGATTCTCCGGCAGCTTAATCGTTGCTGAATTCGATTCGCTGGAAGCGGCCCAGCGCTGGGCCGAGGCCGATCCCTATGTCGACGCGGGCGTTTACGCCCGCGTCGATGTCAAACCCTTCAGAAAGGTGCTGCCGCCATGAATACGATGGACGCCATCGAGCAACGATTGCAGGTTCTCGAACCCAGCAGCGTGGAGCTCATCGACGACAGTGCAGCGCACGCGGGCCATGCCGGTGCGCGGGAAGGCGGCGGCCACTACCGGCTACGGATCGTTGCCGACGCCTTCGCCGGCAAAAATAGCCTAGCCCGTCATCGCATGGTCTACGACGCCTTAGGCGATTTGATGCACCGCGAAATTCACGCTCTCAGTATAAAAGCGTACACTACCGACGAATCGTAATTCCCCACTCAACTAAATGAGAAAGGCTCAATTCATGCATCCTGTTAAAACCCGTATTCTGCGCGCCGGCTGCCTGGGCCTACTAGCGCTTACCTTCGGCAGCGCCCAAGCCGCCGGCGGGAAAGTCGCCGCCACGGTGAATGGCGCACCGATTCACGAATCGGTCGTCAATATGATCGTCAAGGAAGGGGTCAGCCGAGGGCAAGCGGATACACCGCGATTGCGCCAAGCGGTGCTTCAAGGCCGCATTACCACCGAAGTGCTGGTCCAGGCCGCGAGAAAAAAGCGGTTAAATAGAAATGCGACCGTCAAAATGCAAATGAAAGCGGCGGAACACGCGGTGTTGGCGACGGCGTATATCCAAGACTACTTGAAAAAGCACCCCGTTAGCGACCAAGCGGTGCAGGCCGAATACGACAAAATAAAAGCGGCGAAAGGCGATAAACAGTACCGGGCGCGCCACATTCTGGTGAAGACCGAGGCCGAAGCCAAAAAAATTATTAGCGAATTAAACAAAGGCGCTAATTTCGCTAAGCTGGCCGAGAAAGACTCGCTCGACATCGGCTCCAAGGCGCAAGGCGGCCAACTACCGTGGATGGCCAAGAACGATCTCGTTGCACCCTTTGCCAAGGCGCTGCAACAATTGAAAAAGGGAGAATACACCAAAGCCCCGGTGAAGACGCCCTTCGGCTGGCATATTATCCAACTGGAAGCCACGCGCGCCTTCCACATGCCGCCCCTGGAAAACGTTAAACGTAATCTGCGCGCTGCGATAGAACGGCAGGAATCCCAACGCATGATCCAGAAATTACGTTCCAAGGCTAAGATCGTTTACTCTAACGCCGCAGTCGGGTTGAAATAAGGTAGGGCGAAACGGC
>DOVS01000346.1:0-1648 GCA_003519965.1 Betaproteobacteria bacterium | reverse complement strand
GAGCCGGGATGTTTTGTGTTTCCCCTAAAAACGAAGCCGCATCGTTCCCTGAACGATGCGGCTTTTTCGCTAACGCGGCGCCGTTTTGCCCACCGCGATCTTTAATGGTCCACGGTCAAGGCTCTCGAATATCGGGAAACGCCTCCGCAACATCATTACGGAATCCGTGCTTGTCGTACCAACAGAGTTTTCCCGGGGTCTCGTCGGCTGTCATTTCATGAGAACCGTCGCAAAACGGCGGGGCAGCCGTTAAGCCGCATGCGCAGATATAAACGGTCTCATCGCCGACAGTCACGGGCGTCGGCTCGTTCTTGGTGCATTTTACCAGTCTTGACATAGTCTTCTCCTCGGTTGGGTCAATTACTCGAGCAACTGGCAGCCAAGCGCCTGTAACCGCGCCTCCAGCGCCTCGACCCGTTGCAAATAAGTTAACACCAGCGCCAAACCCGCAGGAGATAATTCGAATCCCTGCTTAAGGCGCTCGCCGGTACGGGCGACGAGAATACTTTCCATGGAAAATAGCCAGGCATCCTCGGCGCCTTCCGGCGCTAAAATGCCAAAATCCACCAGCGCCACGATTTCTTCGCGCTCCAGCCCAGAAACACGCATCAGCTCGCCCAGGGATAGGCGGGATGCGCCTTCACCGGGGAGTATGCATTCGATCAGGTCGTCCATCGCCATGCTATCCCCCGTCAAAGTGACGACGCGGATTGAACATCGATGTCTTCGCCAACGCCTCGAACAAAGATTTTTCCCGTTCGTTTAATACCGCCGGCGACACCACCTGCAACACTGCATACAAATCGCCATGGCCATGGCCAGACTTAGGCAATCCCTTGCCGGCTAGGCGCAGCTTCTGTCCCGCTTTGGCGCCGGGATGAATTTTGATCCGTGCCCGCCCTTCCAAGGTGGGGACTTCGATGGCGGCGCCAAGGGCCGCCTCCCATGGCGCGACCGGCACTTCCAAATACAAATCGTGCCCACTCGGCTTGAACAAAGGGTGAGGACGCAGCACGATCCGTAGGTAAAGATCGCCATCGGGCGCGCCGTTCATGCCTTTGCCTCCCTTGCCCGGCACCCGTAATTTTTGACCGTCGGTCGCGCCTCGCGGAATACGCACCTTGATTTCCCGAGGCGTGCGGCGCATATGACCGCTGCGTTTATCCCATTGCGGCATGTCGAAACGCAATGTGGTTTCGGTGGCGTGCAACGCCTGTTCCAAGGCAATTTCCACGGTCGCTTCGAAATCCTGGCCGCGTGCGGCAAAACCCTGACCAGCGGGATGACCGCCGAACATTTCCGCGAAGAAATCGCTGAAATCCGCTTGCCGGCCACCGAAATCGTGACCGGCACGCGATCCCCAGTCCGGCGGCGGGCGAAACTCCTGTCCCGCCCGATAATTCCCTAAGTCATTATAAGCCGCCCGCTTTTCCGGGTCTTTCAATACCTCGTAGGCCTCGCCGACCTCCTTGAAGCGCTCTTCCGCGTCCGCTTCCTTGGACACGTCGGGATGATATTTTCTAGCAAGCCAGCGGTAGGCGCGTTTAATGTCCTCCGCCGTCGCGTTGCGTTCGATGCCGAGAACTTGATAGTAATCCTTGTATTTCATTGAGAGCGGCGGGGGCGTTGTCCTGTCGTTTGGCGAAAC
>DOVS01000302.1 GCA_003519965.1 Betaproteobacteria bacterium | reverse complement strand
ATTTTACGCCATCCCCGGCCGGGCGGATGCGCCTCGCCGACAAACCCTTGTTGCAGCAAGAAGCGGCAGGAAGCGTGGGGATACACTTCCAACCGGCGGGTAACGATACCCGCGTAGTACTGTAATAACGCACGTTGCGGCTCACCGAGGGAACGGCTGGCAATACAACCATGGCGCGCGGGCAATGCATGCTGTAAGTCGCCGATCATACTGCGATAACTCATCCCGGTATTAATCCACGGCAGCCACAACGTCATCAGCAAACCCCACATCAAGGTCAGCCCCGCCGCCCAATTAATCACCGAGCGACGGTTGGAGCGGCCCAGGCGGCTGACCAAGAGCAGCCAGGCGAGCGTGTATAATAGGGCGACGCCGAAGCTCAGCGGATCGAAGACCGGATGATAGGCCGGCTGCAACGCCTGGGCGCGTCCCGCCATCCTCGCGGGCCAACCGGTTAGCGTCGCAATCCAATACAGCCAAATCACACCCGAAAACAACCCGAACGTCATGAAGCCGAACCAATCCAGCGCACTGGCCGCACCGCGCTTCAAGGTGTCCACCGCATCGGCGGCGAGCAGCGACAGCGGCAACAGCATCGGCATGGCGTAAACATCGCGGGCGTCGGAAGCGACGCTAAGCACCGCCAGCATAACCAGAAAAGCAAGCAACGGGAGATGAACCGCCGGCTGGCGCAGCCCCCCCTGCCGGCCCCGGCGCCATAGTGTCCACAACGCGAGCGGAAGCGCCGGCCAAGCGTACCATGGCAAGGTTTTCAGATAATAAGCCGGCTCCGCCGTCGTACCGAGATCGGCAAAACCCAAAAAGCGCCCGAGGTTGTTAATCCAAAACCATTCGTGGAACAAATGCGGCGATTGCCGATACAGCAGGAAAGGCCAAACGGTCAGCCAAGGCAGCGCCGCGATGAACGCGACGCCTAAGGCCAATCCATAGCGCCGGGTGCGCCAGGGACGGAACCATAGCAAGAGCAATGCGATCAACCCAATAACGCCCGGGGCCAGCAATCCCTTGGATAGAAAGCCGATACCGACGCCGGTTCCCAACACGACTCCGCCCAGCACGCCGCGCCGCCGCGCCAGCGCCAAGCCATATAAGGCGACGGCGAAACCTGCGAGTAGCGCGACATCGGTAATCATTTCGTGAGCGCGGACCAGCAAGCCGAGACAGCCCAGCAGCACCAGCACCGCCAATGAGCCCTTGCCGCGGCCAAGCAACTCCCGCGCCCCTAGGCCGGTAAAAACGAAAACGATCCCCATATAGAAACCGCTGGCTAGGCGGGCGGCGTCTTGCAGCGGCAGCCAGGGCGACCACCACCGGGCGAAAAGCGCCGCGGTCACGTAATAGAGCGGCGGCTTCTCCATGAAAGGCTCGCCCGCCAGCATGGGAACGACCCAATGTCCGGTTCGGACGATATGGTAGACCAGACCGAAGGTATAAGCCTCGTCGGGCTTCCACGGGTCATGCCCGATCAATCCGGGCAGCATCCAGGCGGTGCATAGAATAATCAGCCACAGCGCCCGCCGGTGTTCGTTAAGGAATAACCATAGCGGCGATGGCGGGTGCGGCGGCGCACCCCCGCCCGATGTTAAAGAACCATTACCGCGATTCACGCCGCTTCCGCCACGCGTGGCGGCACGCGTTCGATCAGCCGGGGATCGAACGGTTTAGGCAAAATGTAATCCGGGCCGAACGTTAACCGGGAAAGGCCGTAGGCCTGAAGCACTTCCGGCGGCACCGGCTCATGGGCCAATTCCGCCAGCGCCTTGACCGCCGCGAGCAACATTTCCCGCGTAATCTGTTTGGCGCGTGCGTCGAGAGCGCCGCGAAAAATAAAGGGAAAGCCCAGCACATTGTTCACCTGGTTGGGGAAATCCGAACGCCCCGTCGCCAGAATCAGATCGTCCCGGACGGCGTGGGCGAGGTGTGGTGCAATTTCCGGGTCGGGATTGGCCAGGGCGAACACCACCGGCCGCGCCGCCATGCTGCGCACCATTTCCGCCGTCACCAAGCGTGGGCCGGAAACGCCGATAAATACATCGGCTCCCGCCATGGCGTCGGCCAAGGTGCGCTTACTGGTCTCGCGCGCATGGCGGTGCTTATGGTCATGTAGGCCAGGACGGCCGCGATGAATCACGCCTTGACGGTCCACGAATAGGATATTGGCCGGATCGGCGCCCAGCGCCATGAGGAGGTCCATGGACGCCACACCGGCCGCCCCCGCGCCCAAGCACACGATCCGGCTATCCGGCAACCGCTTGCCCTGGAGTTCTAGCGCATTGAGCAAGCCAGCACAAATAATCACCGCGGTGCCATGCTGGTCGTCGTGAAAAACGGGAATATCCAAGCGCTCGCGCAACGCCTGTTCAATCTCGAAACAATGGGGCGCGGCAATGTCCTCTAAATTGATACCGCCAAAAGTCGGCGCAATATTCGCGACGGTGTCGATAAACGCCGCTATGCTGGGCGCGTTGACCTCAATATCGAATACATCGATACCGGCAAACCGCTTGAACAACACCGCCTTGCCTTCCATCACCGGCTTACCGGCCAGCGCGCCGACGTTGCCTAGCCCGAGAACGGCGGTGCCATCGGTGACGACCGCCACCAAATTGCCTTTATTCGTATAAAGATAGGCGTTTTCCGGATCCCGATGAATCTCCCGCACCGGTTCGGCGACGCCGGGAGTATACGCTAAGGAAAGGTCCGCCGCGGTAGCGCAAGATTTCGATGACTCCACCGACAGCTTACCGGGTTTGGGAAGCTGGTGGTAATCCAGCGCAAGTTGGCGTTTATCCATAATGACTACTCGACCATTCTAAATGATTGCCGCCGGCACGCCCTAACCACCCCGCGATCGACGCCGATCACGAGCTGAAAACCGCCATGCGCCCCGCGTAACAGACGACCGCCGACAGGCCATGCACACTGCCCGCCATTATAACCATTTTATTGCGGACTGGCGGACGATGGCTATAAGGATGACCCCCGTCTCTTAGCGTCATGGCCGGAGACTAGGCGACGTCCCGCCCACGAACCGCTAGCCGGGAAGAATCCCGAAAACCGCAACATGATGGTGCGCATCGGCATACGGCCCGGCGACACGCGCCGATTTCTCCGGCCCTAGACGGCAGACCAATACCCCACCGGGCGAACCATGGCGCGTGACGCCGAAAAAATAGAAAAGAGCCCGGCAACGCCAAAACAACACGGCGTGTATTGACCAGAGCGGCGTCGAGGGTCGACAGTACGTCAGTAGCGCAGGCGGCCGGGCTGTGTGCAGCGGGCGCGCCAGGAAAAACAAAAGGCAGCGTAGGCTGCCTTTAAGCGGGGAGGACGATACCCCTTATTTCATGCCGTATTTCTGGCGGAACTTCTCGACCCGGCCCGCAGTATCCACAATCTTCTGTTTGCCCGTGTAAAACGGGTGGCACTGTGAACACACTTCGATGTGAAGATCGTGGTTCATCGTGGAGCGAGTCTTGAAGCGATTGCCGCAGCTGCACGTCACGGCTACTTCGTCGTATTGCGGATGAATTCCTGATTTCATGTCACTGTCCCAGTCGATCCCTTAACGGGCAACTTGCTATGCTAAAAGGCAAATATTATCTGCTAACGCCATGAATTTGGCAAGCGTCTATCCCCGGCGCATGGAATCGAAAAAGTCGGCGTTGTTTTTAGCCGCCTTAATCTTATCCAGAAGAAATTCCATGGCCTCCAGATCGTCCATGGGATAGAGCAGCTTACGCAGCACCCAAATTTTCTGCAACACGTCGGACTTAATGAGCAGCTCTTCCTTGCGGGTGCCGGAGCGGTTGACATTAATCGCCGGATACAAGCGTTTCTCCGCCATACGCCGGTCAAGATGAATTTCCATGTTGCCGGTGCCCTTGAATTCCTCATAGATCACGTCGTCCATGCGGGAGCCGGTATCCACCAGCGCGGTCGCGATAATCGTCAGCGAACCGCCTTCTTCAATATTACGCGCCGCGCCAAAAAACCGCTTGGGCCGCTGCAAGGCGTTGGCGTCAACGCCGCCGGTCAACACTTTACCCGAGGCCGGCACCACCGTATTGTAAGCGCGCGCCAAGCGCGTGATGGAGTCGAGCAAGATTACGACATCCTGTTTATGCTCAACCAACCGCTTCGCTTTCTCAATGACCATTTCCGCCACTTGCACATGGCGGGTGGCGGGCTCGTCGAACGTGGAGGAAACCACCTCTCCCCTAACCGAGCGCTGCATTTCCGTTACTTCCTCCGGCCGCTCGTCGATCAGCAGCACGATCAACACCACGTCGGGATGGTTGGCCGCGATGGAGTGCGCGATATGCTGGAGCATCACGGTCTTGCCGCTTTTCGGCGGCGCCACCAGCAATGCACGCTGCCCATTACCGATGGGGGCGATAATATCGATAACCCGCCCGGTTAAATTTTCTTCGCTCTTAATGTCCCGCTCCAGCGTCAGCGGCTGGGTGGGAAACAACGGTGTTAGGTTCTCGAATAAAATCTTGTGCTTGGAGTTTTCCGGCGGCTCGCCATTGACCTTATCCACCTTCACCAAGGCAAAGTAACGCTCGCCATCCTTTGGTGTGCGAATCTCGCCAGCGATCGTGTCGCCGGTATGCAGATTAAAACGGCGGATTTGACTGGGACTGATATAAATATCGTCCGGCCCGGCAAGATAGGACGTATCGGGCGAACGTAAAAAACCGAAGCCGTCGGGAAGCACCTCCAGGGTGCCGTCGCCGCTAATGCTCTCGCCTTTACGTGCTTGGTTTTTCAATAGAGCGAAGATCAAATCTTGCTTACGCATGCGGCTCGCCGCATCGATCTGATTGGAATTGGCCATTTCGACCAACTCCGCAACGTGCAAATGTTTCAATTCGGATAAGTGCATACGGCGGGTATTATTCTGCTAGTACAACAAGTTATTGGGATAAAGATGTGGCGGGTGAGGAGTATGGCGCCGCCCATTCCCCGGACGAACGGCCTTAATGTTGCCGAATCTCTCCAGGGAAAATTCAGATTCGAGGATAACGGCTTTAAATATTACTGTCAATAAAAGCGGTCAATTGGGATTTCGACAACGCGCCGACCTTCATCGCCTCGACATTGCCATTCTTAAAAATCATCAACGTCGGAATACCGCGCACCCCGTATTTCGGCGGCGTCGCTTGATTTTCATCGATGTTTACTTTGGCGACCTTAAGGCGGCCGGTGTACTCCTGCGCAACTTCGTCTAGAATCGGGGCGATCATTTTGCACGGCCCGCACCAATCCGCCCAGAAATCCACCAATACTGGAAGATCCGCTTGTAATACTTCCTGCTCAAAAGCATCGTCAGTAATGTAATGAATATGTTCGCTCATGAAATCCTCGCGCTCAACCAGATAATAGAGATAATCCCCTTTAAAAGTCGCCCCTTGGCGGCGGCGGCCCCTTTAAAGAACTTCCGCTATGCTAACCAAAAAAAAATTCCCTGTGAAGCACTCCCGCACCGCGGCGGCCGTCAATCGTCCACAGTGGCCTTTTCAACCGGGGCGTGGCAATATGCGATATTGTTGTTTTTCTTGACCGCTTCACGAGAAAATCGCCATGACTTATGTTGTGACCGAACCTTGCATCAAGTGCAAATACACGGATTGCGTCGATGTCTGTCCAGTGGATTGTTTCCACGAAGGACCCAATTGCCTGGTCATCGACCCCGAGGAATGCATCGACTGCTCCCTGTGCGTCTCGGAATGCCCAGTGGAAGCCATTCAGGCCGAGGACGACGTGCCCGAAGAACAACGGGATTTTATCGCGCTCAATGCCGAACTCGCTCGCCAATGGCCCGTCATCGCCACCAGCAAAGCACCGCCGCCTGACGCCGATCAATGGGCCGAGACACAAAACAAACGGCGCCTGCTGGAGCGCTAAGCCAACCATTGCCGCCCAGCGTGCGCCCGTACTGCGAAACGCCGCGCCAGGAAGCGATCGGCCCGCGCCGCACCACCGACCGCGCCGCTACCTCGGCATGCAACGGGATTGTGCATGCGAACCGCTGCTAGCCCAAGCAATGGCCGCAAATCCACGGCGACATCCGATTGAATGATTGACCGACAACGCCTAACACCGGCGGCCATTTTGGCGCACCCGCTCAGAAATCTCCACCGCGATCCACGTCATGAAAAATCATAGCGCCCCGGCGGGCGTCATCGCCGCAACGCTCGATGGAGCGCCGCTCGAGGCGGCGGCCGCCTATCTAATGGCGCGGGAGCGTAGCGCCCTTCCCGACTGGTCGCCGATTACCGTTCTCCTGCCCACGCTTTACCCAGCCGCCGAATTTTCCGCCGCGCTCGGCCACGCGGCGAACCGCCCCACGGTGCTCCTACCGCGCATCACCACGCTCAAGGCATGGGCGGAACACGTCCCCATCGAGCCACGCATCCTCGCCAATAGCCAGCGTGAAGCATTGCTTTACCAAGCGCTGAAGGCGATCGACTGGCTTCAGGGCGCCGACCGATGGCAAATCAGCGCCGAGCTGCTAACATTATTCGACGAGCTGACGACCAGCCAAATCGCATTGCCGCTCTCTTTCGACGCCTTTTTGCAACAGTTGGAAACCGCCTATCGAGGAAGCAGCGGCGCACCGCTGCATTTCGAGGCAACCCTGGTCCACCGGCTATGGTTCGCCATGGTTCGCGGCGCGGCGGCGGAAATCGATCCCGCCGCCGCCTATCTCATGCAACTCTCCCGATTGGCAACGCAAGTATCGGCCCCCGTCTACGCGATTGGCCTCTACGACCTCGCTCCCGCCGAAAACGCTTTCCTGACAAACGTCGCCCAGCGCCACCCGGTGATTCAGCTACACTCCGCCGGCAACGATCCAGCGCACGAACTATTGGCGGCGGCCTGGGCCAACCCAGAGCACAACGCCGATTTACGCAGCCGCGCGCTAGCCTGCCGGACGCGCCATCCTCATAGCCCGCTGCAAGGCAAACTCGCTCTATTCGCCGCCACTGGGCTGGAACAAGAAGCCCAAGCCATCGATGTCAAAGTGCGTCAATGGCTGCTGGCCGGCAAAAAGCGCATTGCGGTGATTGTCCAAGACCGCTTAGT
>DOVS01000229.1 GCA_003519965.1 Betaproteobacteria bacterium | reverse complement strand
TCGGTTTCGCGGGTTACCGGGTAGTCGTAGAGGTCGCTTTCTTCCAGCCGCGGGTCGTGGGTGGCGCCCAATTGCAGCAGACGGATGTTGTCGCGCATCAGGTTGCCGATTTTGCCTAGTTCTTCGGCGGGAATCAGCCGGTCGTTGACGACGATTTTGATTTCCGCGTCGGCCTCGTGGATCGCGCGCAGGCTGTAGGCGCCTATCCCCACCAGCAGCAGCGCCAGTAAACCGATGACCAGGATGATCTGCGTTTTGATGCTGATGTTGTTCAACATGAGAATCCCCATTTTGACGAAAACTGCGCACTGAAATTAATGTAATCCGCGCTTGTACAGAATAGAAAAACGCCTCCGTCTGGCATCGCTCCCTAGCCTAACGGCGCTCGGCGCCATCCGCCCAACACACAATCCCATTAAATCGTTTTTCTGGCGAAATTTGTGTCTAAACTGTAAACTTTTGGTAAACAACTGTTTCATGCCAGTGAGGACACCGTGAATATCGCCCTAGTAGAAGACGATCCGCACCAGCAAGAACTGATGGAAGTTTGGCTTGCCACCGCCCAACACGCAACCAAAAGCTTCAGTACCGGCCAAGCATTCATCGGAGGGGTAACCCAAGAACATTTCGATCTCCTCATCATCGATTGGATGCTGCCCGATATTAATGGCGATAAGGTGCTCGTTTGGGTGCGAGAACATCTAGGCTGGAATATTCCCGTCCTATTCATCACCGCGCGCGACCAGGAAGAGGATATTATCAAAATCCTCAAGTTGGGCGCCGATGACTATATGACCAAGCCGGTCAAGCATTTGGAAATGCTCGCCCGTATCGAGGCGCTGGGCAGACGCGCCGCACCCCGCCAAACCGAAGAGCCGACCCATTTTAACCGCTATCTGCTCGACACTAGTTCGCGCACTCTCTATTACGACGGCGCGCCGCTGGAGTTGACCCAGAAGGAGTTTGAACTCGCGACGTACCTGCTGAAGAACAGCGGCCGGCTGCTATCGCGGGTGCATCTGCTGGAGTCGGTATGGGGCCTTACCGCGGATGTGGACACCCGCACTGTCGACACCCATATCAGCCGTATTCGTAAGAAGCTGCAATTGACGCCGGAAAACGGCTGGCGTCTCACCCCGGTCTACGGTTACGGCTACCGGCTGGAAGCCGTACCGCAAATAGGGGCCGGCGCTTGACGCACTCCGCTTAACCGGTTTCCGGCAGCAGACCGGGGAAGTTAACGCCGGCGCATGGCTGAAACACTCCACGCACCTGCTGCATATGGATTTCGATATTACGTGCGCCCCAGTGGTAAAGCCGCGTCACCAGCGCATCGCCGGCCATCGGCGCCAACACCATGGGCGCGAGCCCCTTGAATCGATCGAGAACAACCAATAGTAGCGATGCGGCGTCATGGGCGGTGCGCGCAACGCCCGGCCCCAGCAAGGACAACGCTCCCCGTTTAAGAAAAACCATATAACCATCGAGACCGCCGCCCTTTCCTTCCAGCACGGCGACGAACATTCCTTCTTGCCGCTGTTCGATGGCGTAACGGTAGTCCGGTTCGCGGCTAATGCCGCTCATCTCCATTTCCAACGCCGCTATCGCGGGAATATCCGCCGCGGTCGCCTCGCGCACGCGCTCCATGCCCGCCGTTCTCTCCTCTATGCCGCGCAGCGGCACCGGAATCGCCATCCCATGGTAACCGCAGCGAGGAGTAAAACCGGCGCGATTGCTTAAGGAAAAACCGTCGATATTGAAGGTGCTGCTCAACATGCGCAGCGTGGAATAACCCGCGCGATCGGCGTCGTCGACGATATGACGCAGCAGCGCCTTGCCCACGCCGCGGCCGAAATAGTTGGGATGGACAATCAAGCTGCCTATACTCACGTGACGCGCGCGCGGATGGTAGAAACAACCGCCCATCATCCGGCCGCTGCCCGGATTGACCGCTACGATCCCGCAGCCTGGATCCAATTGATCGTTGATTGTGAAGAAGACCTCGACCGTGGCGGGACCACCGCTAAAATAATCCGCCGCCCAGCCATGCCGCCAGTACCAACCGTTGAAGGCGCTGTAAAACATTTCCGCGAACTCGAATTTATCCTCGGGACCGAGGGCGCGTAATTCGATTGCTTGAATGGGGCGCATCGTTTTCTCCCAGATTACGCGGCAGCGCCGTTGCCGCCTCCGGCATGGCGGCGCGCTTCCACGAACTCGATCAATTGCGCGGCGCCTAACGGCGCGCTGTAGAAATAACCTTGCGCAATATCGCACCCCTGCGCCAAGAGCTGTTGCGCCTGCACCTCGGTTTCCACGCCCTTGGCGATAACGATCATCCCCAAGGCGTGGGACATGGCGATAATGGCGTTGGCGATCGCCAAATCATCTTTGTCGCAGGTAATATCGTTGATAAAACAGCGGGCGATTTTCACCTCGTCCAATGGAAACTGCTTAAGATAGCTCAGAGAAGAATAACCCATGCCGAAGTCGTCCACGGATAGGTGAATACCCAGGTCTTTCAGGGCGGTTAACACTTTTACCGAGCGGGCGCTATTCTCCATCAGTGCGCTCTCGCTGAGCTCAACACCCAGGAAAACGCCATCGACATCGTAGCACCTGAGCTTTTCCTCCAAGACATGGGCAATATCGGCCTGGCGAAACTGCGCCGGCGACAAGTTAACCGAAATACCCGGCGGCTCCACGCCGGCCGCTTTCCATACTTGGAGCTGGCGACAGACCTGCTCCAACGCCCATTCACCCACCGGGCCGATCAGCCCGGTTTCTTCCGCGATTTGGATGAAGCGTTCGGAAGCGAGCGTCCCCAAGCGAGGATGCCGCCAGCGCAATAGCGCCTCCGCGCCGATCACTTCGCCGGCCCACAATGCGACTTGGGGCTGATAGACTAAGAATAGCTCTTCCCGCTCCATTGCCTGGCGTAACTCGGATTCCAGCGTCAAGCGCTCAATGGCCCGCGGGTTCATTTCTCCGCTGAACAGGCGATAGGTGTTTTTCCCGTCTTCCTTGGCGCGGCTCACGGCGGTATCGGCATTTTTAATCAAGCCGGTCGCATCCTCGCCATCGTCCGGATAAAAACTCACGCCGATGCTGACAGTAATAAATAGCTCCCGCCCCTCGATGCGAAAAGGTTCGAGCAGGGTGTCCGCGATACGCTGCGCCATCATATCCATCCCTTGTTGATCGGCATTGTCGACCAGGATGGCGAATTCGTCCCCGCCCAGCCGAGCCAGCATATCTTCCGCGCGAACGCATCGCGCCAACTGCTCGGCGGCCAAGCGCAGCAACAAGTCGCCATGGTCGTGGCCGAGGGTTTCGTTGATCGCCTTGAAATTGTCGATATCCAACGACATGACGGCCAAACCACGCCCTTCCCTAGCCCCCGTTTCGACCGCATGCTTGAGGCGCTCGCAAAATAAGTTGCGATTGGGCAGCAAGGTCAGCGGGTCACGATAGGCAAGGGACTCCAAGCGCTGCTGCATCTCTTTATAGACGGTCACGTCGTTAAAAATACCGACGTAGTTCAATAGTTCGCCGGCTTCGTCCTTAACCGCTCTTACGGTGACGCGCGCGGCGTACAATTCGCCGTTTTTTCGCCGGTCCCACACTTCGCCTTGCCATTGGCCGTTCTGGTCGATCATTTCCCACATCTTGCGCTGATATTCCGTGTCGTGTTCCCGCGAAGCAAACATGGCCGAGCGCCCACGCAAAATTTCCTCCCGGCTGTATCCGGTCATTTGCAAGAATGCTTCGTTAATGGCGACGATATGCCGCCGGGCGTCCGCCATGACGATGCCTTCGGCGGCGCAGTCAAATACCTTGGCCGCTAGGCGCAAATCGTTTTCCGCCTGTTTGCGCAGGCTGATATCCTGCACGAAGCCTTTAATCGAGACGACCCTTCCCTGGTCATCGCAAATCCCTTCGCCCTGCCCGTTGACATAGCGCACCCGGCCATCCGCTAGGACGATCCGGTAATCGATGTCATACCGGCCGCCTTCCGCCATGGCGATACTCATCGTTTGAATAACCGCCTCCCGGTCGGCTTCATGAATATAGTCGAGAAACGCCTCATAGCTGGGCGCATGCGGCTGCGGCTGCAAGCCGAAAATGGGGAACAGCGCATCGGACCAAATGAATTCAGCGCTGCCGGCCTCCCACTGCCAACTACCGACGCCGGCATGACGCTGGACCCGCTCCGAAAAACCCGCGCCCTCGCGTAGTGCGGCTTCCGCCCTTTTTCGCTGGGTCACATCCCGCACTACGTAAAACTGGAATGCCTGCCCGTCTATGGACACCGAATGCACGCCCACCTCGACATCGCGCTGCCGGCCGTCCCGGCCAGTCACCCGCATCTCGGTCATAGCGCCGGAAGAATGGAGTTCCGCGTCTTGCCGCCCGAACCAGGCTTCGACTCCTGCGGCGGCGCCCGCGTAAACTTCGGCGGGGTTCTCGCCGGTGATCGCGCAATACGCATCGTTCACATCGACCACTCGCCCTTCGGCGTCGATCGCCGCCAAACCGTCACCGCTTAAGCGCAGCATCGCCGCCAGCCGCTGCCGTTGCGCTTCATGCTCCCGGCGAGCGGCAATATCTTCGGCCATTAAGATCAGGTGGCGGCGCTTGCCGCCGCTCACGGTGAAATTTAAGTGCAGAGGAATCGAGCTCCCGTCTCGACGGATCAGCCGGACTTCCAGCGCTGCTTGCCGGATTTCTCCCGCAAGCAGCGCGCGCAATCTTTCTTGCTGGAGCGGCTGGTCGTCAGCAGCGGTAATTTGCTGTAGCGTGCGCGCCATCAACTCACGACGGCGATAACCCGTTAGGCTGCACAATTCACGGTTTATTTGCAGCCAATTCCCTTCCGGCGTGAGGTAAGCAACACCCACCGCCGCTGTTTCAAAGACACGGCGAAAGCAGAATTCCTGCACTGCCGCCGGACTGCGGCTATTCATTCGCGTCTGCGATTTAATCATGATGGCGCCTCTTTTAATGAATTTCGCTTCAATTAAAGAGGCAGTTGGCAGTGGAGTTGTGACGTAACTGTCAATTTTTCGTAAACAACTGTTACACGCGCGCCGTGCGTTAGCGGCAATCCAATGATTCGCGGCCGCTCTACCCGCGCGCCGCCTTAACGATTTCCCCATCGGCGCGCTTACTCGCGGGAAGAAGAAAAGTTACAATAGGCGCGGTTGCCGCCGTTAGCGCGCTAACGGCGG
>DOVS01000299.1 GCA_003519965.1 Betaproteobacteria bacterium | reverse complement strand
ACGCCGATCGGCGCGATCACCGGAATAAAATCACGGGTATCCAGCAACGCCACCAACTCGGGATCGACCCCCGCCACTTCGCCGACCTGGCCGAGGTCGATAAAGGCGTCGGCCTTTTCCGCGTGCCTTACCTTCAGCTTGCGCGCGCGGATAAAATCGCCATCCTTACCCGTCAGGCCAACGGCCTTACCGCCATGCTGATTAATCAAATTAACGATTTCCTTATTCACCAGCCCGCCGAGCACCATCTCGACAATATCCATGGTTTCCCGGTCGGTTACCCGCATACCCTGAATAAACTCGCCCTGCTTGCCGACCCGCTGCAATAAGTCGTTAATCTGCGGTCCGCCGCCATGAACGATGACCGGGTTGAGTCCCACCAATTTCAACAACACGACATCCTTGGCGAACCCCTGCTTGAGATTCTCGTCGGTCATGGCGTTGCCGCCGTACTTGATCACAACCGTCTTATCGTGGAAACGGCGGATATAGGGCAGCGCTTCGGAGAGAATCTGCGCTTTCTCTGCGGCGCTGGGAGAAGAATGGGGCATCATCCGGCTTTCGGCGTGAAATTACGAATAGCCGCCATTTTACCCGAAGCGGGCGCAAACCAAAAAGGCGGCGCGACGCCGCCTTTCAGCACCGCGGCCGGCGTTATTGAATGTCCAGTTTTTTCACCGCGGAAGCCGTCTTCTTCGGCAAGATCAGGGCCAGGGCGCCATTACTGTAAGCGGCCTGCGCCGCGCCTTCGTCGATCTCGTGGCCGAGAGCGAAGCGGCGGGACAACTTGCCGACATAACGCTCGTTGCGCAATATCTTTTCCCCCTCCTTGCCTGGCGTTTTCTGTACCTCGGCGCTAATCGCAACCTGATTGCTCTCGATGGTGACATGAATATCTTCCTTGCGCGCCCCGGCCAATTCAGCCTCGACCACATAGTTTTGGTCGTTTTCCCGCACGTCCATCCTGATCGAAGATTGCTGTGGCTGGTTTTCCATACGCACTGGCCGGAAAAATCCCTTGAACATATCGTCAAAGGGGTCGAGGGACACGTCAAACGGATCAAAACGTCCAATATTCGCCATCATTTTCTCCTTCAGTAAAAAAACGATCCATAAGCGATAGGGGTGCGTGTTTAACCAAATCATTTCAAAAACAAAATCCATCAACCGTGCACTTCTGTGCTTGAATATAGGTACGTCTCTTTCTATGTCAACTCCCAATGACCGACGACGCACCCCCCACGGACGCGGCAGTCGCCGCCGTACATCCGGAACAGTGGCTTGAGCGGCATGGCGATGTTCTCTACCGTTACGCGCTCGCCCATCTGCGCGATGCGCACCACGCCGAAGAAGCGGTGCAGGAAACCTTGCTGGCGGCGCTGGAATCGCGCCATCGCTATACCGGGAAATCCACCGAGCGCACCTGGCTGATCGGCATTCTCAAGCACAAACTCATCGATCATGGGCGGCGGCAATGGCGGGAAACACCGCTAGACGAGGAAAACTACTCGCCAGACGATCCGGCGGACGGCGCAGCAAACAACCCTCGTTTATTCGACGAGTCCGGCCATTGGACGCTGGCGCTGCGCCAGTGGGGCAATCCAGCGCACGCGCTGGCGCAGCGGCAATTTTGGCAAGCGCTCGACAAATGTCTGGCCGCAATGCCGCCAAAATTGGCGAGAATATTCATGTTACGGGAGGTTTCCGGCGTCGAGAGCGAAAAAATCTGTCAGGAATTGGGCGTCACCGCGACTAACCTGTGGACGATGCTGTACCGGTCTCGCATGAGCTTGCGGCATTGTCTGGAACGTACTTGGTTAGCTTAGGCGAAAGGAAAGCGAAACATGTTGTCGTGCAAAGACATCAGCCGCCTGGTCTCGGAATCGGAGGATCGTGCGCTAACCCGCTGGGAAAACCTCGGGGTAAGGCTGCATCTTCTGATTTGCCGTAACTGCCGTCGATTTTCATGGCAAATGAAGGTGTTGCGGCAAGCGCTGCGCCACTTCGATACGGGGATGGAGAAATTGCAGGATGACGCCGACGCACTTTCCACCGAAGCGAAGGATCGCATCCGGCAAGCGTTGCAATGCCGCCGGCAAGATCACCCAGGCTAGTTCCTTACCGTATCGTCACCCGGCGCATCCCGGCCATAGCGGGAATTCGGGGACGCTGAACCCAACTAAGGAGACAACACCATGAATACGACCAAAACCGCGTTCGCACTGGCCATCGGCGCCGCCTTCACCGCCTCCCTCGCCCTCACCGAGGCCGCCCGCGCTGCCGACAACCCCTTCTCTATGCAAAACCTATCCCAAGGCTATCTGCTCGCCAACGCCGCCGGAAAAATCAAGGACGGCAAATGCGGCGAGGGTAAGTGCGGCGATAAGAAAACCCCGCGCGCCTAAACGCACCACGCCGTCATGAACGCCATCCTTCACGGTACGGGGCTGGGCCTGCGTCGGGAGCTCATCGCACCCTTGCGGGCCCGCCCATCCACCACCATCGACTTTTTCGAGATCGCCCCGGAAAACTGGATCGGCGTCGGCGGCGCGCCGGGCAAGGATTTACGCTTCTTCACCGAGCGCTACCCCTTCGTCGCCCATGGGCTTTCCCTATCCCTCGGCGGCCCTGCGCCGCTAGACGAAGATTTTCTGCGGCAAATCAAGCGCTTTCTGGATCAACACCAAATCGCGCTCTATACCGAACACCTGAGCTATTGCAGCGACGGCGGTCACCTATACAATCTGCTGCCCATCCCGTTCACCGGCGAAGCGGTGAAACACGTCGCCGCCCGCATCCGCCGGACGCAGGAAATCCTGGAGCGGCCCATCGCGGTGGAAAATGCGTCCTATTACGCCGCCTCGCCCATCGCCGACCTGAGTGAAATCGAATTCATCCAGGCGGTGCTGGAAGAGGCCGACTGCCTGCTGCATTTAGACGTCAACAACATCTACGTCAATAGCGTCAATTTCGGCTTCGATCCCGCCGCATTCCTCCACGCCTTGCCTGGCGAGCGCATCGCCTATATCCATACCGCCGGACACGACCGGGAGGCGGACGGCCTCATCATCGTCACCCATGGGGCCGATGTGATTGACCCCGTGTGGACATTACTGGA
>DOVS01000153.1 GCA_003519965.1 Betaproteobacteria bacterium | reverse complement strand
CACCGGATTGTAGCGCGACGGCGCCTTGGGCAACCCGGCCAGCACTGCCGCCTCTCCCAAGGTTAGCCGATCTAGCGGCTTGCCGAAGTAGGTCTGCGCCGCCATGGCGAAACCGTAAGCACGCTGGCCAAGATAAATTTGGTTGATGTAGAGCTCGAGAATTTGGTCCTTGGTCAGGTAATGCTCGATTTTCAGCGACAACAATGCTTCGCTAAATTTGCGGCTGAATGTTTTTTTCCGCGTCAGGAAAAAATTCCGCGCCACTTGCATGGTGATGGTGCTGGCGCCTTCCTTCGCCCCTCCCGCCGTCAAATTAGCTAGCGCCGCCCGCACGACGCCGCGTACAGAGATGCCGCCGTGTTGATAGAACCGCTCGTCCTCGGCGGCAAGAATCGCTTCTTTCAACACCGCCGGCACCGCGCCGATTTTCACCAGAGAGCGCCGTTCCTCGCCGAATTCCTCGATGAGCACACCATCGGCAGTATAGATCCGCAAGGGAATTTTCGGCCGATAATCCGTTAATACGCGAAGAGAGGGAAGCTCGGGGTAAACCACCGCCGCCGCAAATAAAACGAAGAAACCGGCCAATGCGCCTAGCGTCAAAAACGTGAACAGGGGGTAACGCCACCACCGTAACGCCATTAACAAATCCTTATCCCGATTGATAACCGAAGCCAATTATAAGCTGACTCGTATGACAAAGAAATTTAAGACGAAAATACTTTACACTATTTATAGTTGTTGCTAGCATCTAACGTAAATTATGTATACTGTCCGTAACCAGGCCTGTTGAAAGGGAAATTTTGCAATTCGACTTCATCGTTGACTTTCTTCAAACGAAGTCGCCACCGTTGCTTGGCGTGGACATTAGTTCCTCCGCGGTGAAAATGGTGGAGATTAGCGATACCGGCAACAGTCAGTATCGATTGGACAGCTATGTGATCGAAGCGATGCCAAAAGACGCCGTGGTTGACGGCAACATCGCCAACCTGGAGGAAGTGAGCGAAACCATTGGCCGGGCCTGGAAACGGCTGGGCACTAAGATAAAAAACGTCGCTCTAGCGCTTCCCTCGGCCGCCGTTATTACCAAAAAAATCATTGTTCCTCAAGGATTGCGCGAACAAGAGCTGGAAATGCAAGTGGAGTCGGAGGCGAATCAATATATTCCCTTTGCCCTGGATCAAGTGAACCTGGATTTCCAGATTGCCGGACCCGCCCCGAACCAGCCGGAAGAAATGGAAGTGTTGATCGCGGCTTCGCGCAAGGAAAAAGTAGACGACCGGGTCGCTACGGCTGAAAACGCCGGATTAAAGGTGATGGTCATGGATGTCGAAGCCTTCGCCACCCAAAGCGCATACGAGCTCATCGCGCACCAGCTCCCCGACGAGGGGAAAAATTTAGCCGTCGCTATTATCGATATCGGCGCCACCATGATGCATGTATCGGTGCTGCACGATAACCAGCCGGTTTATTCACGAGAGCAGCCTTTCGGCGGCAATCAACTGACCCAGGAAATTCAGCGCCAATACAGCCTATCCGCCGAAGAAGCGGAGATCGCCAAGCGCCAGGGCGGCGGACTCTCGGAAAATTTCGAGGCGGACGTACTGCATCCGTTCATGGAAACGCTGTCTCTGGAAGTCGCGCGCGCCTTGCAGTTTTTCTTTTCCTCTACGCAATACACCCGGGTCGATCAAATCCTGCTAGGCGGCGGCTGCGCCGCTATCCCCGGATTGTCCGAAATTGTCGCCAGCCGCACCCAAACCGGCACGCTCGTCGCCAACCCGTTTACCGATATGGCGCTGGCCCCACGCGTTAAGCCGCGGCAACTGGCGCAGGATGCGCCGGCGCTATTGATCGCCTGCGGCCTCGCGCTGCGGAGATTCGACCCGTTATGATCCGCATTAATCTGCTGCCCCACCGCGAAATTAAGCGCGCCGCCCGCCAGCGCCAGTTTAACTTCTTGGCGGGCGGTGTCGTCACCCTCGGCTTGCTGACAGCGCTGCTGATTCACTCTCTCATCGCCGGCAAAATCTCCGCACAGGCGGAGCGCAACCATTTCCTGGAAAAGCACATCACCCAGCTCAATAAGGAAATCGCGTCCATCAAGAAGCTCAAGGAGCAAATCCAAGTCATGCTGGCCCGCAAGCAGGTGGTGGAAAAGCTGCAAGGCAACCGGGCCGTGGAAGTCCATTTGTTGGATCAATTGGCCCGGCGGTTGCCGCCGGGCGTTTACTTGCGATCAATCAGACAGCAAAATAACGTGATCACGCTCGCCGGTTACGCTGAATCCAACGCGCGCGTATCGAATCTCATGCGTAACCTTGACGCCTCCCCTTGGCTGCAAGCCCCCAAATTGATAGAAATCAAATCGGCAACCGTCAACAACCTGCGCACCAGTGCATTCGCCTTGACCGTAAAACTGGCCGTGCCGGGACAAAAAAGCCAAGGACGCTAAGCCATGACGTGGGACGAACTAAAAAATCTGGACTTTAACAACCTGAACTTTAAGGAGATCGCTAGTTGGCCGATCACCTTGAAAGGCTTATTCCTCGGTCTGGTCTTTATCGCGCTATTATTTGCCGCCTACTGGTTCGATTGGAGCGACCAAATCGACAATCTCAACGCCGCCAAGGCAAAAGAAATAAAGCTGCGGCAAACGTTCCTGGCAAAGAAAAAGCGGGCCGTCAATCTGCCTATTTACCAGCAACAGCTGAAAGATATTCAAAAGGCGTTTGGCGCCTTGCTGCGCCAATTGCCGAACAAGTCCGAAATGGAATCGCTCATTACGGAAATTAACCAAGCCGGGCTAGGACGAGGGCTTTCCTTCGAACTGTTCAAGCCGGGGAATGAAACGCTCTTCGATTTTTACGCGGTTTTGCCAATTCATATCCGGGTAACCGGCAGTTATCACGACTTTGGCGCGTTTGCCAGCGACGTTGCACAATTACCGCGGATCGTCACGCTCAACAATATCCGCATCGCGCCGATAAGAAAAAACCAAAAACTGCTGACCATGAACGTCACGGCCCAGACATACCGCTACTTGGATGAAAACGAACTCGCTGTCCGTCAACGCGCCGCCAGGGCAAAGGGGAAGCGGTAATGAAAAAGCTGGCGCTCCTACTCGTTTGTTTAGCGCTTGCCGGTTGCAGCAGCAGTCAAAACGACGACCTCAAACAGTTCGTCGCAAACGCCGGCAAGGGCTTACAGGGGAAAGTCAAACCGCTGCCCCATGTTAAACCATATAAACCATTTACTTACGATGCCTTTTCCTTGTCCAACCCGTTTCAGCCGCAAAAGATGAAAACCGAAGGCAGAGGCGCGCACCCCGACTTCAACCGCCCCAAGGAGTTACTGGAAAACTACGCCCTGGAAAACTTAAAAATGGTGGGGACGCTGGAGCTCGGTAAAACGTACTACGCTATTGTCAAAACACCGGACAACCTGCTGCATCGGGTAAAAGCGGGGAATTATCTCGGACAACATTTCGGCAAAATCGTCAAAATCACCGAAACCAAAGTCATTATCCAAGAAACAGTTGAAGACGCGAATGGCGACTGGGTCAAAAAAGAGAACAGCCTTCAACTGCAAGAATAGCGGGAGCGGAAAAATGCGAACATCACAATCGATCAACTTCAGCGCGGCGGCTAGGCTGCTGATCGCGGCTATTCTCTTTTTATTCAGCGGTCTCGCTTTCCCGGCGACGGGCAGCCCCAGCGCCCATCGCGCGACAGCCGGCGGCAACAGTATCGACAGCCTCCAATATGCGACGCTGCAGAATGGCAAAATTGTGATTACCGTCGGGTTGCAGCGGCCGCTCAAAACCGTGCCGGCGGGTTTTACGGTCGATAATCCGCCCCGTATCGCCTTGGATTTTCATGGCGCCGCCAACCACCTGGATAATAGCGACATTACCGTAAACAAAGGGCTGCTGCACGGACTCAACGTGGTGCAAGCCGGCAACCGGACGCGAATGGTCATCACCCTGAACCAGCCCGCCGGCTATAAAACCGTCATAGACGGCCGCCGCCTACTCATTACCCTGCAACCGAGCGAACACGCCGCACAAACCACGAACCTCACCACCCGTTTTGCGGAACCGCAACCGGGCGTGCAGAAACATAGCCTGCGCGACGTGAACTTCCGCCGTGGCCGCGACAATGCGGGACGCGTTATCGTCTCCCTGTCCGACAGCACCACCGGAATCGATATCCGCAAGCAGGGAACCAACGTCGTCGTGAATTTCAACAACACCTCTCTACCCAAGGTGCTGGAGCGCCGCCTCGATGTCACCGATTTTGGCACGCCGGTTAAAACCATCGATACCTTTGCCAGCGGCGACAACGTGCGAATGATTATTTCGCCCAAGGGCAACTGGGAATATTCGGCGTATCAAACCGACCGCCGCTTCACCATCGAGGTGCGCCCTGCGAAGGAGGAATCGCTTGCCGCCGCCAAGAAAGCGTACACTGGAGAGAAGCTCTCGTTGAATTTCCAGAACGTCGAGGTGCGCGCCGTGCTCCAGGTCATCGCCGACTTTACCGGTCTCAACATCGTCACGAGCGATTCGGTCACCGGCAACCTCACGCTGCGTCTAAAAGACGTGCCGTGGGATCAAGCGCTGGACATTATCCTGCAAAGTAAGGGGTTGGCGATGAAACGCTCCGGTAATGTGATCTGGATCGCGCCGCGAGACCAATTAGCCACCCAGGAAAAACTCGCGCTCGAATCCCAGCAGCAAATTTCGGCGCTGGAGCCGCTGCAAACCGAGTCGTTCCAGATGAAATATCAAAAAGCCGCCGACGTGCAGGCGTTATTGAGCGACGGCAAACAACAGATACTCTCCAAGCGCGGCAGCGTGGTGCGGGACGACCGCACCAACACGCTGTTCGTGCAGGATACGCCCAGCAGGCTAGTGGAAATCCGAAAACTCATTAACAAAATCGACGTGCCGGTGAAGCAGGTGCTGATCGACGCCCGGATCGTCGAAGCCAACGACAACTTCTCCAAGAACCTCGGCGCCCGCCTCGGCGTCCATGAGCAAGACGGCCAAGGCGCCTCCTTGGGCAGGCTCGGCAGCAAGGATGGGCGCGTAGTGGTCGGCGGCCAATTGGCGGATACTGGCTACCATACCGGGCAAATTGCCACCGTTCCCGACTTTAATCAGTCGCTTAACGTCAACCTGCCGGCCGCCGGACTCAGCGGGCTGCCGGCCGGCGCGCTATCGCTAGTATTGTTCAAGGCCGGAGCCAATCGCTTCCTGAATTTAGAACTGAGCGCCCTGCAAGCCGACGGCAAAGGGAAAATTATCTCCAACCCGCGGGTCATTACCTCCGACCAAGTGGAGGCCACCATCGAACAAGGCACCGAAATCCCCTACCAGCAAGCAACCAGCAGCGGCGCCACCAGCGTATCCTTCAAGAAAGCGACGCTGAGCCTGAAAGTGAAGCCGCAAATCACCCCGGACAACAACATCATCATGGACTTGAAGGTCAACAAGGACAGCATCGGGCAAAACACCGCCGCCGGACCGGCCATCGACACCAAGCGAATCGACACCCGAGTACTGGTGGAAAACGGCGGCACCGTGGTCATTGGCGGAATTTACCAGCAAACCGAAAGCAATACCGTCACCAAGGTGCCGTTATTCGGCGATATTCCGGTTGTCGGCTTTTTCTTTCGCAACAGCCAGAAAGTGGACAACAAATCGGAACTGTTGATTTTCGTGACCCCACGAATCGTGCAAGAGAATTTAATCCCATAAGCCCGCGCCACAAGCCAACGCGAGCGATTCGCCACCATGGAACAGTGCGGAACGACACGAACAGCACCGATACGGTCTCCTCGCGATGGAATCGCCCGGGGGCTTGCAGCAAACAAGCCGGCGCGAATGTTTTTCGTCCAAACCGCGATATTTCCGCTCTTCGCGCAACAAGGAGATTTGGCGTTATTTTTCAAAATCTATAGAATGAGGGTAAGCCTATTTTTGTTTTTACAACCGCTCATATGAAAACGGCCTGACAGGATGAAATCGCTTTTATTTCTGGTGTTGATGCTGACCAGCTTGGTCGCGATGGCCGGGCAATACGCAGAGGTAAAAGATAATATTTACGCTAACCTGCGCAGCGGAAAAGCGGAAACGTATCCAGTCATCACGGTGCTTAAGCCCAAGGCGAAAGTCGAGGTGCTGAATACGGAAAACCGCTATGCCCAAATAAAAACCGCCGACGGCCAAGAGGGATGGATCGCCCTACGCTTGCTCGTTGTCAAGCCGCCTGCCGTCGCAGCGGCGGCTAAACCCGCCCCCGCACCCGCCGCCCCCGATTTATCGGCGCCGCTAGCACAATGCAAAACCGCGCTTCAGGGCGCGCAGCAAACCATTCAGAATGCGGACGAACGCCTCACCCGCGCCGAGACGGCGCTGCAGCAACGGGAAGCCGCGCTCACCAGCGCCAAGCAATTAACCATCGTAGTTGGCGCGATGTCGTTGCTGGTGGGATTTCTCTTGGGTATGATCTT
>DOVS01000120.1 GCA_003519965.1 Betaproteobacteria bacterium | reverse complement strand
CGCTAGCTTATCGAAGCGGGCGATCTTCAGTAATTGCATGATGCCGGCGCGGATGAGCTTGGCGGTGATCCAGCCGACGAGCAAGAGGATGATGGCGGCAATCAATTTGGGCACGAAAGCGCCCAGTTGCGCCCAGAACGCCCCCAGGGATGTAATGGCAAGATCCAGTTGGTGCATGGGCTTCCTCCTCGGGTCATGCGGCCGGTCGCCGGCTCACTGTTTTGTCGCGATTATCGCACGCTATTCTAAACCAGTTGTTCCCGGGTGAGGAGGAAAACCTGCTCGCCGCCGCCGTGGGTGTTAAGCCAAGTAAAATCCAGGTTAGGGTACGCCATTTCCAGCGCTAAGCGGTTATGGCCGATTTCGACAATGAGTAATCCGCCAGAATTGAGGTGTTCCGGGGCGTCGCGCAGAATGGTGCGCACGTAATCCAATCCATCCTCTCCGCCGGTCAGCGCGATGCGCGGCTCGTGCAGATATTCCACCGGCAGCGCTTCCATGGATTCGGTATCGACGTAAGGCGGGTTACTGACGATCAGGTCATAACGCGCGTTGCCTAGCGCGGTAAATAGATCGGATGCAAGCAAGCGGATTTGATCGCCCAACCCGTAGTCGGAGACGTTAATATGCGCTACCTCCAGCGCCTCCTTGGAAATATCGGCGGCGTCGATCGCGGCATAAGAGAACGCCAACGCCATCAGAATCGCCAGGCACCCGCTGCCGGTGCATAAATCCAGCCCGCGCTGGATTTTGCTGGGATCGTGAACCCAAGGAGATAGCTGTTCCATCAACAACGCGGCGATGAACGACCGCGGTACGATGGCCCGCTGGTCGATGAAAAACTTATATTCGCTCAGCCATGCTTCGTGCGTTAGATAGGCGGCGGGTACGCGGTCGCGAATGCGGCGCGCGATCAGCGCCAGCGCCGCCGCTGCTTCACTGCGGGTTAAGCGGGCGTCCAAATAGGGATCGAGTACGCCGGGAGGCAAGTGCAGCGCGTAGAGGATGAGGTAGGCCGCTTCGTCATGGGCGTTCGTGGTGCCGTGGCCAAAAAACAGCCCGGCTTCGTTAAAGCGGCTAATGGAGAAGCGCAGTACATCGCGGAGCGTCCGCAATTGACTTTCCGCTTCCTGGAAAATGGCGTCGCTCATGGCAGGATATTCCCCCAGTCGTTGTGCAAAAAGACACGCATTTTAGCCGATTAACAACTGTTTCAGGGTTTCTCGGTAAATATCGCTGAGCGGTTCGATGTCCGCTAGTGCGACGCACTCGTCAATTTTATGGATCGTTTGATTGAGCGGGCCGATTTCCACGACCTGCGGGCAGATGTCGGCGATAAAACGGCCGTCCGACGTGCCGCCGGAAGTGGAGAGGGCGGGGCGAACGCCGGTAACAGTGTGGATTGCTTGATCCAGCGCGTCTACTAGCGTTCCCCTCGGCGTAAGGTAGGGTTTGCCGGACAGCGACCAGGCAAGCGTGTAATCCAGCGCATGCCGGTCAAGGATGGCGTGAACCTTCTGCTTCAGCGTATCGACCGTACTGGCGGTGGAAAAGCGGAAGTTGAATTGTATAGCGACGCTGCCCGGAATGACATTGGTGGCGCCGGCGCCGCCGTGGATATTGGAGATTTGCCAAGTCGTGGGGGGGAAATACGCATTGCCTTCATCCCAACGCACGGCGGCCAATTCGGCAATGGCGGGCGCGGCCAGGTGGATTGGGTTTTTCGCCAGGTGGGGGTACGCGATATGTCCTTGCACGCCGTTGACGGTTAAATCTCCCGATAATGACCCGCGGCGTCCGTTTTTGATGGTGTCGCCCAGCCGCCGCTCGGCGGTGGGTTCGCCGACGATGCAATAATCCAGCCGCTCTCCGCGGGCGGCCAAGGCGGCGACGACTTTCTCGGTGCCGTCAACGGCGACGCCTTCTTCATCCGAGGTAATCAATAGCGCGATGGAGCCAGCGGCGCGGGGATGGGCGGCGAGAAATTGTTCGATGGCGGTGATAAACGCCGCGAGCGACGTTTTCATATCCGCCGCGCCGCGTCCATAGAGTTTACCGTCGTGTTCGGTCGGAGAAAACGGATCGCTGCGCCACTGTTCGCGCGGACCGGTGGGTACGACGTCGGTGTGGCCGGCGAAGCAAATCACGGGCGCGCTATCGCCGCGGCGCGCCCATAAATTGTTCACATTGTTGAAGCGCAGGGGTTCAATATGGAATCCCAGCGCCGTTAGGCGGGAGATCAACAGTTCTTGGCATCCCGCGTCATTGGGGGTAATCGACGGACGGGAAATCAGGGCTTTGGCAAGATCGAGCGTGGTGTTAGTCATGGCGCGTTACCGGTTCGGGGAAAGTGACGAGGTGGATGCTAAGCGATGCAAGGCTTCCGCCGCATCCGCCAACACGGGCGCCCAGGCGCGCGGCGCGGGTTGACGGAAAATCCGCAGGCGGGGATACCATGGGCTATCGGCGCGTTCTTGTAGCCAGCGCCAGCAACCGTCGAAGCGAGACAGCAGCCATACCGGTTTGCCCATTGCGCCGGCAAGATGCACGACCGAGGTATCGACGCTGATGACTAAGTCTAACTGGGAAACGAGGGCGGCGGTATCGGAAAAGTCGTGCAGGTCGGCGGTAAAGTCCGTTAATTCCATGCCTGCCGGGGGGGCGGCGGCTTGTTGCGCCGCCGTTCCTTTTTGCAGACTGTAAAAGTGGACGCCAGGCACGGCGGCGAGTGGCGCGAATTGCGCAAGGGATAGGCTGCGCCGCCGGTCGATGAGATGCGATACGGGGTCATGGGCGCGCGGGCTGCCTGCCCACACCAGCCCAACGTTCATCCGTCGACTGGCGCCGATCCGTTGCCGCCAACCGGCGCTTAAGCCGGCCTCGGCCTGGAGATAGGGCGCCGTTGCCGGAATCGTGTCTAGCGTGGTGTCGAAGATCAGCGGTAAGCTCAGCAGCGGGCAATGGACGTCGAAGGAAGGCAGCGGCGCGCCACGGGGAACGACCTGTGCGATTTCCGGCAGCGAGCGGAGCAAGCGTTCGAGGGGCGGCTGACACTCGACGATCATTCGACCGCCCCGCCGGGCGGCGAGTGGCGCGTAACGGATGAATTGCAGCGTGTCGCCGAGTCCTTGCTCGGTGTGCAGCAACAGCGTGCGGCCGGCCAGCGATTCGCCGCGCCATTGGGGTTGGGTAAAATGCCGCTGGTCTTTTTCCAGTGCGGCGCTGCCCTGCCAGCGCCATTCGTATTCCCGCCAGCCTTGGGAGAAATTTCCCTGCAATAGTAAAGCTTGAGCTAAATTTAAATGGGCGGCGGCATACGCCGGCGCTTGGGTTAGCGCTTGCCGGTAACAGGCAATGGCTTCGTCGATCTGGCCTTGCACCGCGTAGGCGGCCCCCAGGTTGTTCCGGGCCTCGGCATAGTCCGGTTGCAGCGCGAGCGCCTGACGGTAACTGACGACGGCCTGGTCGATCTGCTCCTGCTCGAAAGCGATTAAGCCGAGATGGTTGTAAGCTTCCGCATAATCGGGCTGCAACGCCAAGGCGCGCTGGATATATTGTTGGGCCTCGTCGTAGCGGTATTGCTCCCGCAGCACCTTGGCGAGATTATTGTACGCCATGGCGAAGTCCGGTTGGCGTTCGATGGCGCGGCGGTAGCTGGCCGCCGCTTCATCGGCGCGCGCCAGCGCCTTGAGCGCATTGCCTAGGTTATTGTGGAATAGCGCCGCCTCGGGGCGGCGGGAGATTGCGCGGGAGATCAAGCTTACCGCGGCTTCGTGGTCTCCCCGTTGCGCTGCGGCGACGCCGAGCAAGTGCCAAGCGTCGGCGTTCGCCGGATCGGCCTGCGTCACCTGGCGGTAAAGGGATTCCGCTTGCTCCAAGCGTCCTTGCTGGTGATGTTGCAGCGCAAGCTGCATCGCTTGGGAGAGCGCGGCTGTTTGTGGCGCGGAAGGCATCAAGCCTGCTTCAATAGCGCGTGGTAGGCGGGTTCGTCGAACCCGATCTGCAGCACGCCGTTCGCTTCCAGGACCGGGCGTTTGATGACGCTGGGATTTTCCCGCATCAACGCGATGGCTGCTTGGGCATTGTTTACTTGGTGTTTAACCGCGTCCGGCAATTGCCGCCAAGTCGCGCCGCGGCGGTTGACGAGGGCTCCCCAGCCTACTTGCGTTATCCAGGCGCGAAGCTGATTTTCGTCAACGCCATCCTTACGGAAGTCGTGGAATATGGCCTGAATCCCGTGGTCGCTAAGCCAGCGGCGCGCTTTTCTAACGGTATCGCAGTTCGGAATGCCGTAGAGTTTCATGCTGTTTTCCAGTGCGTGGGGTGGATGGATCATTAAGCTAATTTTACAGTGTTTAACGCAATTCCGCCGTTGAAGTTTCGTAATTTAGAGCTAGATTTAAAGTGTTTTTCAGGAGGTGCCGATGTTTGAATCGCTCAAGAAGGTTGGTAAGGAACTCAATCACGCCTGGGAGAATCTAGCGGAAGGCTGGCGCGAGCTATTAACCCGTAGCGGTAATGCATTGACCCATTTCGGCCAGCCGGTAAAGCGCGCGGACGGGGACGAGGAGGCAGCGGCGTTTCCCGCCGCGTTGCCCCATTGGAGCTTACTAGCCGGCGAAGTGACGGAAACCGCGCGGGAAGTCGTGGTGCGCTTGGAGGCGCCGGGAATGGAGAAAGAGGCGTTCGATATTTCCATCGAGGGCAATCAGTTGCTGGTTTATGGCGAAAAACACTGGGCATGCGAATCTCATGATGAACGCTATCATTTACTCGAACGGGCCTATGGCAGCTTTCAGCGTCTGATCCCGTTGCCGGGCGCGGTCGACGGCGCCGCGGCCAAGGCGTCCTACCGAAGCGGCGTGCTGACGATCAAACTGCCCAAAACGGAGACCGCGGCGGCGAATAAAATCACGGTCGGTTAAATGCGTAGCCGCTAACATTCAAGAGGATGAAACCATGGCGTTCGTCGATTGGACGGAGTACTATAGCGTAAGAAACAATCTGCTGGACAATCAGCACCAGCAACTATTCGATATTATTAACGACTTGCATCAGGCGATTCGCACCAAACAGGGGGAGGATCGGCTGGCGGAGGTGGTGCGCTCGCTTATCGACTATACCCGCAGTCATTTTGCGGATGAGGAAAAGATGATGGAGGAAAAGGGATTTCCCGATTACTCTCAGCATAAAAGCGCCCATCAACGACTGCTGCAACAAGTAACCGATATCGAGCATAAACTACACGACGGCAGCGAGTCTATGGCGCCGGACGTGTTGTGCTTTTTGCTGAGCGAGTGGCTGGTCAAGCATATTATCGATTTGGATAAACAGTACACGTCCTACATCAACGAGGCGCAGCGGGCCTAAACGCTGTCCACATTTAATTGCAGCCAATATTCCAGCAGCGCCAAATGCCATAGCTTGCTGCCTTGGAGCGGGGTGAAATACGCTTCCGGCGCGGCCAGTAATCGATTGACGGTGTCGCGTTGAAATAAGCCGCGTTGGCGGCAGGCGCGAGAATGCAATATCTCCGTCATGAACGCCAGGAAATCCCCGCGGACATATTTCAGCGCCGGAACGGGGAAATACCCCTTGGGGCGGTCGATGACCGCGTCCGGCGCCAGACCGCGCGCAATGGCTTTCAGTGGATACTTTCCGTTTTCCCGCAACTTGAGCGGCGGCGGCATTTGCGCCATTTGCTCCACCAATTCATGGTCTAGAAAAGGCACTCGGGCTTCCAGTCCCCAAGCCATGGTCATGTTGTCCACCCGTTTCACCGGGTCGTCCACGATCAATGTCGTGACATCCAGCCGCAGGACTTTATCCAGGAAGGTGTCCGCGCCGGCGTCGGCGAACCTGGCCGCTAGCCAGCGCGCGGTTTCGTCTTCTCCATGATAGGCGGGCGCGACCGTGCGCAGAAATTCTTCGTGGCTGCGGTCGCAGTAATATCGGCGGAAGCGTTCCACATCGCCGCCTTGCGCGGCCTCCATTAGCGGAAACCAAAAATAGCCGGCGAACACCTCGTCGGCGCCTTGACCGCTGAGCACGACCTTGACTTCCCGCGACACCTTTTCGGCGAGCAAGTAGAACGCTACAGCGTCTTGCCCCACCATCGGTTCGGCCATGCTGGCCACCGCTTCTGGCAGCCGCTTCAATATTTCCCGGTTGGGAATCAGGTATTTGTGATGACGGGTGTGGAATTTTTCCACGACCTGATCGGAGTATTCGAACTCATTTGCCCGTTCGCCGCCGACATCCTCGAAACCGACGGAAAAGGTCAGTAGGTTGTCGACGCCGATACGATCGAGCAATCCCACGAGTAAACTGGAATCCAATCCTCCCGAGAGCAACACGCCCACCGGCACGTCGGACGCCAGACGGCGCCGCTCCACGGCGGCGGTCAGCGCGGCTTCGGTAGCGGCTAGCCACTCCGTTTCGCTCACCGGTTGGCCGGGGCGCTGAGCGGTCAGCGTCCAATAGACCTGCTCCCGGCGCTCGCCGCGTGGGGTCAACGTAAGCGTGGCGGCGGGCGCCAGTTTGCGGACGCCGCGCAAAATGGTGCGCGGCGCCGGGACAACTGCGTGCAGGGTCAGGTGGTAGTGCAGTCCTACCGGGTCGAGCGCGGTGTCTACGCCGCCGGCGGCGAGCAGGGCTTGCGGGGAAGAGGCGAAGCGCAGCCGCTGGGCGTCGAGCGCGTAATACAGCGGTTTAATGCCGAAGCGGTCGCGGGCGAGAAAAAGTTCGTGACGGCGTGCGTCCCAAATGGCGAAGGCGAACATGCCATTGAAGCGTTCTACACAGCGTTCGCCCCATGCGTGATAGGCCTTGAGGATGACCTCGCTGTCGCCGTCGGAAAAAAAACGATAGCCCAAGTGGGCGAGTTCCGTCCGCAATGCGCGGTAATTGTAGATGGTGCCGTTGAATACCAGGGCGAGCCGCAGCGCGTTGTCCACCATCGGCTGGTTGGCGCTTTCCGATAAGTCGATAATCGCCAGCCGGCGGTGGCCGAAAGCTACGGGCCCATCGGAATAGCTACCTTCATGGTCCGGCCCGCGCCGCGCCAGCCGCGCCAGCATCTTACCGATAGCCGGCAATTCTGGCTGCGCGCCGTCGAAGCGCAATTCACCGCAAATCCCGCACATGGCTAATGTTCCTTACGGGCGGCTAGCGAGGGAGGACGCATTCGGGCAGGCGTTATTCCGGGCGGCATGCCGCCCGGGAATGGCGGCGGCCAAACTCAGACGCCCCGCAGCAGTTCGTTAATTCCCACCTTGGCGCGCGTCTTGGCGTCCACTTGTTTGACGATCACCGCGCAATACAAGCTGTATTTGCCGTCGGCGGAGGGCAGGCTGCCGGACACGACGACGGATCCCGCCGGCACCCGGCCATACAGGACTTCCCCCGTTTCCCGGTTGTAAATTCGGGTGCTCTGGCCGATATAAACCCCCATGGAAATCACCGCTCCCGTTTCGACGACGACCCCTTCGACAATTTCGGAGCGGGCGCCGATGAAGCAGTCGTCCTCGATAATCGTCGGTCCCGCCTGCACCGGCTCCAGCACGCCGCCAATGCCGACGCCGCCGGAGAGATGGACGTTCTTGCCGATTTGGGCGCAGGAGCCCACCGTCGCCCAGGTATCCACCATGGTTCCTTCGTCCACATAGGCGCCGATATTGACGTAGGAGGGCATGAGCACCACGTTTTTGGCGATGTAGGCGCCTTTGCGCGCCGCCGCCGGGGGAACCACACGGAAACCGCCTTCGCGGAAATCCTTGGAATTGTAGTCGGAAAATTTGGAGGGCGCTTTGTCAAAGTAGTTGGTGAACCCGCCCTTAATAAAGAAGTTATCTTCCAGACGGAAAGACAACAGCACCGCTTTTTTCAGCCATTGGTGCGTCACCCAGCCGCCATCGGTTTTTTCGGCGACCCGCGCGCGTCCTTTGTCCAATAGTTCCAGGGCGTGCTGTACCGCATCCTTGAGTTTGGCGTCTGCGTGACGCGGGGTAATGTCGGTGCGATGCTCGAAGGCTTCTTCGATAATGGCTTGTAATTCGTTCATGGTGTTTCCTGTCAACATTGCGATGCTTTAATAAAATCCCGGATCCGGCGCGCGCTATCGAGGCATTCTTCCATTTCCGCCACTAGGGCGATACGCACGAATCCGTTCCCCGGATTGACGCCATGGGCGTCGCGGGCGAGATAAGCGCCGGGTAGAACGGTGACATTATAGTCGCGGTACAACCCTTGGGCGAAATCCGTATCGGCTCCCGGCGTTTGCAGCCATAAATAGAACCCGGCGTCCGGCGGCCGCACCGTCGTGATTTCTTGCAGTAACGGCGCCACGGCGTCGAATTTCTGGCGGTACAGACGGCGGTTTTCCCTCACGTGCGCTTCTTCCGCCCAAGCAGTGGCGCTGGCTGCTTGCACCGCGGGGTTCATCGCGCAGCCATGATAGGTGCGGTAGAGCA
>DOVS01000042.1 GCA_003519965.1 Betaproteobacteria bacterium | reverse complement strand
GGCATGGGGATCGACAAGCCCGACGTGCGCTTCGTCGCCCATCTTAATCTGCCCAAAAGCCTGGAGTCCTACTACCAGGAGACCGGCCGCGCCGGGCGCGACGGCCTACCTGCCGACGCCTGGATGGTTTACGGCCTGCAAGACGTGATCATGCTGCGGCAGATGCAGGAAGATTCCGAGGCGAACGAGGCCCACAAGCGCACCGAACGCCACAAGCTGGACGCCATGCTCGGTTTTTGCGAACTGACCGGCTGCCGCCGCCAGGCGCTGCTGCGCTACTTCGACGATCATTTGGAGCAACCCTGCGGCAACTGCGACACCTGCCTGGAGCCGCCGCAGACCTGGGACGCCACCGTTGCCGCGCAGAAGGCCCTTTCCTGCGTGTACCGCACCGGCCAGCGCTTCGGCGTCGCCTACCTGGTCGAGGTGCTGCTGGGCAAAGGCAACGAGCGGATGCAACGCTTCGGCCACGACCGGCTCGGCGCCTTCGGCATCGGCACGGAGCTGGATAACGCCGGCTGGCGCAACCTGTTCCGTCAGCTCATCGCCCACGGCCTGCTGGCGGTGGATCTCGAAGGCCATGGCGGCCTGTGCCTGACCGAAGCCAGCCGTCCGGTGCTGCGGGGCGCGCAGTCGTTGATGCTGCGTAAGGCGAGCAAACCCGTCAAGACTGCGCGCGGCGCGCGCAAGGCGAGTCGTTTCGTCGCCGTGGCCGACCGCACGTTGTGGGAGGCGCTGCGCCAGCGCCGTCAAATGCTGGCCGAGGAACAGGGAGTGCCCGCCTACGTCATTTTTCACGACGCCACCCTGATGGAGATGATCGAACACCGTCCCCGGACCTTGGCGCAGATGGAGCAGTTGTCGGGAATCGGCGAGCGCAAGCTGGCGGCTTACGGCGAGGCGTTTCTCGCAGCGCTCCAGGCGTATCCGCGCGAGGCGGACGCAACGGATCGCGGCGAGGGTTAACAGCCTAAAATAAATCGTGTGCGAATCTAATGGCGGGAATTGTCGCCGACGGTCGATTCCCCTGTGTGCTTGGTCAGGGAGTCATGGATCCTTATTTTGCGCGTGACGGCCAAGACGCAGCGCGTCCGCGAGGGCGAATTTTTCACGAAAGGGCGCCAGGGCGGCAAGAAGGGTTTTTATCGAGGGGCGCTATTTCGCGCCTTCTCTAGACACTTCGTCACAATACTCTCGGCTCTGTTACAATGCAGCCTGGCGGCGTGCGCTCAGTCTTCGCGCCGCTGGCCATCCCGGCCCTTCAACCCTTGATTCGTCTGCCTAAGACTGGCGCCGCCAACGGCGACAGGCCGATGTTGTTCCCGGAGTTTTATGCCTTTCGCTACTCTCGGTTTATCCGATGAAATTGTCCGCGCCGTGACCGAACGGGGCTATACCGAACCCACGCCGATCCAGATTCAGGCGATTCCCGCTGTATTGTCGGGCGGCGATTTGCTGGCCGGGGCGCAAACCGGCACCGGTAAGACCGCCGGTTTTGTGTTGCCGCTGTTGCATCGGCTTTCCGATAGGCGCACTAAAGGGCCTTCCGAGGGTCGTCCGCCCATTCGGGCGCTGATTCTCACCCCTACCCGTGAACTCGCGGCCCAGGTGGAGGAAAGCGTGCGCGAGTACGGCAGGCACCTCAAGCTGAATTCCATGGTGATGTTCGGCGGGGTCAACATTAACCCGCAAATCCAGCGCTTGCGGGGCCGCGTCGATATATTAGTCGCGACACCGGGACGCTTGCTGGACCATGTGCAGCAAAAAACCCTCAGTCTGTCGCATATCGAAACGCTGGTGCTGGATGAAGCCGACCGCATGTTGGATATGGGATTTATCCGCGACATCCGGCGCATTCTCGGCCTGTTGCCCAAGCACCGGCAAAACTTACTGTTCTCCGCCACGTTTTCCGACGAAATCAAGGCGCTGGCCAACAACCTTCTCGACAATCCCGCCATGATCGAGGTAGCGCGCCGTAACGCCGCCGCCGATACGGTGGCGCAAAAGGTGTATCCGGTAGATCGGGAGCGAAAGCGCGAATTGCTTGCGCATCTGGTCCAGACGAATCAGTGGCGTCAAGTGCTGGTGTTTACCCGCACGAAGCACGGCGCCAACCGGCTTGCCGAACAACTGGACAAGGGCGGCATTACGGCGTTGGCGATTCACGGCAATAAAAGCCAAGCGGCGCGCACCCGAGCGCTATCCACGTTTAAGGACGGCAGCTTGCAGGTGTTGGTGGCGACCGACATTGCCGCACGCGGTATCGACATTAATGAATTACCCCATGTGGTGAATTACGAGTTGCCCAATGTAGCGGAGGATTATATTCACCGGATTGGCCGTACCGGCCGCGCTGGATCGGAGGGCGAGGCGGTGTCGCTGGTGTGCGTGGACGAACATCGGCTGCTGGCGAATATCGAGAAATTAATTCAACGGCCGTTGCCGAAGGAAGTCGTCGCCGGATTCGAACCCGATCCCAACGCTAAGCCCGAGCCGATTCAGAATGGTCAAAATCGTGGGCAGGGGCGCGGTCGATCGGCGGGCCGTTTTTCATCGTCCAGGCCGTCA
>DOVS01000178.1 GCA_003519965.1 Betaproteobacteria bacterium | reverse complement strand
TTTTTCCCCTCGCGGATGACGAGTTCCAGCCAAGCCGTGGGGATTCGTTTGCGGAAACGCACCGGCGGCGTGCGCGGCCATAATCCGGCGGGTTCTTCCATGCGCCGCGCCTGGGCGGGGAGGGTGACGCCGTCCGTTAGCTGCACTCCCCGACGTAACTGTTGCAGCGCGGTTTCATCGGGGACGCCTTCCACTTGCACCCAGTAGGTTTTGGGCTGCTTGTGGCGGGGGTGGCTCAAGCGGTGTTGCAATTCGCCATCATCGGTTAAAATGACCAATCCCTCGCTGTCCACGTCTAGCCGTCCGGCTGGATACACGCCGGGAACCGGGATGAAATCCTTGAGTGTCGGATGTTTATCGTGGGCGCGGAATTGGGTTATTACGCCGTAGGGTTTATTAAACAGCAGAATACGGTTCATTTCGAGTGGGTGTAGTGCATGCCCTCTGAATTTTACAGGATACCAACGCATTTTCGGGAGTGATTAATGGCGCAGCCTATTCAAGTGCCAGCGGACGGCGAGAAGATACAGATCAATAGCGATAATACGTTACAGGTGGCGGAGCGTCCGATTATCCCGTTTATCGAAGGCGACGGCACGGGTGTGGATATCACGCCGGTTATGCGTCGGGTGGTGGACGCCGCAGTCGCCAAGGCTTACGGCGGACGGCGTGGAATCGCCTGGATGGAGCTTTATGCCGGAGAAAAGGCCACGCGGGTCTACGGTGAGAATGTTTGGTTGCCCGATGAAACGCTGGCGGCGGTGCGCGATTACAAAGTATCGATCAAAGGCCCGCTGACGACGCCGGTGGGTGGCGGTATTCGATCGCTGAACGTAACCTTGCGGCAGGAGCTCGATCTCTATATCTGCTTACGGCCGGTCCGCTATTTCCAAGGCGTGCCTAGCCCGGTCAAGCAGCCGGAGAAAGTGGATATGGTGATTTTCCGCGAAAACTCCGAAGATATTTACGCCGGTATCGAATGGGCGGCGGAATCGGCGGAGGCGAAGAAACTGATCGCCTTCCTTCAGCAGGAGATGGGCGTCGCCAACATTCGCTTTCCCCAGACGTCCGGCATCGGCGTCAAGCCGGTTTCCCGCGAGGGGACCGAGCGGCTGGTGCGTAAGGCGATTCGTTACGCTATCGACAATCAACGCCGCTCCGTTACCTTGGTGCATAAAGGCAACATCATGAAATTCACCGAGGGCGCGTTTAAAAGCTGGGGCTACGACCTTGCCCGCCGAGAGTTCGGCGCCGTGGCGTTGGATGGCGGGCCGTGGCTTAAACTGCCGAATGGCGTCGTTATCAAAGATGTGATCGCCGATGCATTCTTGCAGCAGATTTTGTTGCGCCCCGAGGATTATGACGTCATCGCCACCCTTAACTTAAATGGCGACTATATTTCCGACGCCTTGGCGGCCGAAGTGGGCGGGATCGGCATCGCGCCCGGCGCTAATTTAAGCGATAGCATTGCGATGTTCGAGGCAACGCACGGCACGGCGCCGAAGTACGCCGGCAAGGATTATGTCAATCCCGGCTCGATCATCTTGTCGGCGGAAATGATGTTGCGCCATCTGGGCTGGTCCGAGGCGGCGGACTTGATTATCAAGGGCATGACCGGCGCAATCGCCGCTAAGACCGTGACTTACGATTTCGCTCGACTGATGACGGGTGCGGCCCAACTGTCCTGTTCGGCGTTTGGCGAGGCGATCGGCGCCCATATGTAAGCCGCGCGCATGCCGTGGCGTGAAATAAAGCCACCGGCGCGCCCCTGGGTTCCCCGCCGAGAGCGCGATGCGGCGGCGGGCGGCAAGATGGGGCTTGAAAAAATTATCTCAGGCGTCAAAATGTAAAGTAAGCGGAAGGGAACGTATGGCAGGGAAGCATCACGGCAGTACGCTCTTAGAGGCGCAAAAGAGCAAGGTCAAGCCGCCGCGTATGTACCAGGTGATCTTGCTGAATGACGATTTCACGCCAATGGATTTTGTGGTGGTGGTGTTGGAGCAGTTCTTTTCCAAAACCCGCGAACAAGCCACCCAAGTGATGCTCAAGGTGCATACGGAAGGCCGGGCGGTGTGCGGGGTTTACCCTAGGGATATTGCCGAAACCAAGGTGGAGCAAGTGGTCGGCTTCGCAAGGGCGCATCAGCATCCGCTACGATGCGTGATGGAGGGTACTTAAAATGATAGCGCAGGAACTGGAAGTTTCACTACATTTGGCTTTTATGGAGGCCCGGCAAAAACGCCACGAGTTTATCAGCGTAGAGCACTTATTGCTTGCTCTCCTGGATAACCCCTCGGCGGTGCAAGTATTGCGCGCCTGCGATGCGAACATCGACGTGCTGCGCGCCGCGCTGTCGGAGCATATTGCCAAGAATACCCCGATAGCCGCCGGCACCGACGAGGTGGACACCCAGCCGACGTTGGGCTTTCAGCGCGTTATTCAACGGGCGATTTTGCACGTGCAATCCACCGGCAAGAAGGAAGTGACCGGCGCCAACGTGCTGGTCGCCATGTTCGCCGAGCGCGAATCCCACGCCGTCTTCTTCCTCCAGGAACAGGACATGACC
>DOVS01000069.1 GCA_003519965.1 Betaproteobacteria bacterium | reverse complement strand
TAAGGTTAATCATTCCTGTGACCCCAATTGTGGTATTAAAATCAACAATACTGGCGCCCATGATTTTGTAGCTATAAGAGCCGTCGCGGTTAATGAGGAAATAACCTTTGATTACGCCATGAGAAATTATGATATTGATTATTTCCCGAAACAGTGTCTGTGCGGCTCGGCAATCTGTCGCGGCAGCATTACGGGTTGGAAGGATTTGCCCGATGAGAGGAAAAAAGCATACGGAGGGTTTGTTGCACCTTACCTTCTTGAATTGGACGCCAAGCATTGTTTTTCGCCGGCATAAGGTAGGGATTGGCGATAGCCTCCTATTTCCGCCGCTTGCAGTCGCCGGGCCGATTTATAAACCGTGGTCTCCATATCTCTACGCAGCGGTTCACCGAGCGCTTCGTGCGGTATGCTTGTTTTATTTACTTGGCCATCGTCCATTACGTCTTGCACCTGCTTGAGTCGCCTTCGCGACACCCGGTTAACGTCAGCTTCTCTCAGAAAATACGGGCGCACAAGGCTGCGGGTGTTCTTGTTGGTCTTGTGCCTCTCGGGCGCTCGCCGGATAGGTGAAGTCACCACCCTCTTTGTTTCTCTGGTGAGCGGAAGGCGTTCCGCTATCCCCTTGTCCTAGTCATAGTAAGCATCTCCGGTTGGATAAACATCCTTCTGAACTGGCGCAAATTTCTCCGTATTGAATCGGGCGCACTTCTTCCTCGTCGTCCGCGAACAAACCACCGCGGCGCGGGCGGGCGGCCTCCGGCGTTTGCTTACGTACCCCCGCTCTCGACCAGGTGGTGTTAAACAGGCTGTTTATAAAGATTCAGCCGGCGTCTTTAACGCGTGCTGAAGCTAGGTAGCGCCAGTCTCTCCGATCAGCCCGAATGGACAACCTATTGAAAGAGCACTGCTAGGTGGTCAGGCGCGTTAGCGCCTCCCGATATTTCTCCGCGGTTTTAACGATAATGTCCGGCGGCAGGCGCGGCGCCGGGGGTGTTTTGTCCCATTGGGCGCTTTCCAGCCAATCGCGCACGAATTGTTTGTCGAAGCTCGGCGGGTTGGCGCCGGGGGCGTATTGATCCGCCGGCCAGAAGCGGGAGGAATCCGGCGTTAGCGCTTCGTCGATCAAGTACAGCGCGCCGGTGTCGTCCTGGCCGAACTCGAATTTAGTGTCGGCGATCATAATGCCCTTACCGGCGGCGTATCGCGCCGCCTCGGTATACAGTGCAATACTGGCGTCGCGCACCTGGGCGGCGCGCTCCCGGCCCAGCAACTCCTCGGCGCGGGCAAAGGAAATGTTCTCGTCATGGGCGCCGACTTCTGCTTTTGTGGACGGCGTAAACAAGGCGTTGGGCAGTTTGTCGGCTTGCTGCAGGCCGGCGGGCAATGGGATGCCGCAGACGCTGCCGTTTTTTTGGTATTCCTTCCAGCCGGAGCCTACCAGATAGCCGCGTACAATAGCCTCGATCGGCAGCGGCTGGAGGCGGCGCACCACCACGGCGCGCCCGGCAACCTGGCTGCGCTCGCTTTCCGCCACCACCGTTTCCGGCGCGACGCCGGTGAGCTGGTTGGGGATGAGGCGGTGTAATTTATCGAACCAAAAGTTAGACACGGCGGTGAGCACCTTGCCTTTGCCTGGAATCGGATCGGGCAGCACCACGTCGAAGGCCGAAAGCCGGTCGGTCGTGATAATCAACAGGCGGCTATCGTCTACGGCGTAAATATCGCGCACCTTGCCGCGGTTAACGAGAGGCAGGGTTTTAATATCCGATCGAAACAAGGCGTCGGTCATGTCAAAGGCTCCAGGGTGGCGGCTCGGCGCCGCCGGGTACGCTACTGAAGCGCTATTTTACCTGAAGGCGGGAAGGATTACGGCAACTGATGCAGCAAACGGCGCACCGGCGCGGGCAATGCACCGTCCACCGCATCCCTCAGCTTGACCCAGAGAGCGCCGTCACGCCGTGGAAGATCGGAAAGCCGCGCCACCTGCATGGGCTGAGGATGAATGCGCAGGCGAAAATGGGTAAAGGCATGGTCGAACGAGGCCAGCGCAGGCAGCCGCCGCGCTTGCACGCCGAAACGGCTAGCGCACAACATCACCGGATCGTCGTCTGCGCATGCTTCGGGCAAGCTCCATAGCCCACCCCAGATGCCGGATTGAGGGCGCCTTTCCAGCAGAACATTGGGGCCGTGACGGAGAATGAGCATGGTCGTTTCTTTTTGCGGTAAGCGTTTTTTGGGCCGTGTGCCGGGATAATGGGCGATTTTCCCGGCGTTACGGGCGAAGCAATCGCTAGCGACCGGGCACGCGGCGCAGCGCGGGCTGGTGCGTCTGCATATAGTCGCCCCTAAGTCCATCAATCCCTGGGTATAGGGTTTGATTTTTCTTTTGGGCAGCAGCGCTTCCGCTTTTTCCCACAACAACCGCCACACTTTGGCCTGTCCTGGATAGCCGCCAATACCGCTGTGCCGCGCCAATACGCGTTTGACATTGCCGTCGAGAATGGCGTGCTGCTGGCCGAAGGCGAACACGCAAATGGCGGCGGCGGTGGAGCGGCCAATGCCCGGCAGTTTCAAGATTTCTCCGCAGTCTTTGGGGAAAACGCCGCGATGCGCCGAAACAACGAGGCGGGCGGCGTTCTGCAAGTGTTTCGCCCGGGCGTAATAGCCTAATCCGCTCCATAGCGTAAACACTTCGTCGGTACTGGCGGCGGCCAGATCGCGGAGGCGGGGAAGGCGTTCGCGGAAACGCAAATAATAGGGGATAACGGCGGCTACCTGCGTTTGTTGCAACATCACTTCCGACAGCCATACTGCGTAGGGGTCGCGGGTATTCTGCCAGGGCAGATCGTGGCGGCCATGCTGTTCTTGCCAGTGGATGAGCCGTTGGGCGAAAGAGGTGTTCACCGGAAGAGGCCTTTCAGCCCTTTCTTTAGTTCTTCTTGAACCCGGCTTTTGACCCGCTCTTTCTGTTGTTGTACTTTTTGGCGGACCACGGATTTGCCTAATTCATTAAAATCCAAAGAATATTTAATTCCATCCCAAGGGCCGCGCATACGCAGCGGCACGGTAACGCCCTTCAACGTGCTGGCGCCTTGGCCCCCTTGGCCCTGTAAGCTGCCGACCACGGTAACCTTGGCGAGATAGTCGAGACGGCCGGCGCCGATGTCGATGTCGCCCTGGCCGCCCAGCCGCAGCAGCGGCGATTTGGCGGATAAATCACGATTGCGGGCGACGCCGTTGACGATGCGGAACGTAGCGTTAAGCTCGGTAAAATCGGTTTTTTCCTGAGGATTCTGGGACTGGGTGCGCGTCCCCTTCAGCGCGCCCATCCGCGCTTTCGCGTTACGCAAGGTCTGCGCTATATTGATTCCCTTGATCGCCCCGTCGCGCAAATGGAGGGACGCCGTGCCGTTGAGCGCCCGCTTCATCGCGCTGACGGTGGCGCCGGTCGTGGTGAGGTTAAGTGCGATGTTGCCGCGCCCTTCCAGTAAATCCTTGCCGACGGCGTCGCGCAACAGCGGGTTAATGTCGACGCGGCTTAACGTCTGCCGTGTTGCGATCCGCGGCGTGGCGCGGGCGTCGAGGCTCGCCACGCCGTTGAGCTTACCCTGGTAAAGACTGGCGCGCATTGGATCGATGTTCAGTTTTCCTTGGCGCGCCCGGATGTCGATCCGCACGTTGTTCGCTTTGATATTGGAAAAGATGAGTGTGCCGATGCGCACCTTGCCATTGGCGTCGAGACGCCGCAACGCGGAGAAATCGAACGGTTTTTCCGGTGCGGCGGTTTTTTGGGGTTGCGGAGGAAAATAACGGTCGATGTTCAGGCGGTCGATCGCGAGATCGAAAGTATAGGCTGGGGGATTGAAGCGGCTTAATCCGGCGGCGCCCCGAAGCTTGCTTTGGTCGAGCGCGCCGCTGAATTGCAGGCGCGCGTTTCCTTTAGCGAGATTTACCCGCCCACTGCCTTGCAGGCGGGCGGCGCTCTTACCGCCGGGTAGTTTGGCGTTATGCACGGTGAGCTGCGCCACCCATCGGGGAAAGGCGATCCGCTTGGCCGCTAGATCGATCGTTAGGGGCGTGGCGAGCGTGCCGCTAACGGTGCTCCCCGTCATTTTTCCATCCATGGACAAGTTGGCCTGGCGAATGCGCAGTGTTTTTGCCGAGCCTTCCAGTCCCGTGGCGGTGAGTTTGGCGTTGAATACGGCGGCGGCTTGCTTAAAACCGGCGGTGAGCGTGAGTTTGCCGCTGGTTGTCTTGTTCGGGGCGATCTCTAGTTGCGGCGCGTCCAGCGCGAGGCTCAGGCCGCCGTCGCGCCGCCCCGTCGCCTTGAGCGCAAGGCCGGTGAGATGCAGGGAGCGGTGCGCAAGGTCGGCGTCGATGTTTCCTTGGAGCTGTAACGCCAAGTGCTGGATTCCCGCCGCGCGGCCGTTAACCGTGGCGGTCAAGTCCTGAAGCCGGTAATGCTGGCCGCCGAGGTCGAAAAACACATTGCTGCTGAGCCGGGCCGCCAGGTCGGCGCCATTGCCGGCGAATTTAAAGGCGAGCTTGATCGTGCCGGGCGTTTTGTCGGCTAGCCGGTCGCTCGTCAGGCTCAAATCGCTCACCCTGAATTTTTTGCCATTTTGCCGGTCGTCGAAGGTCAAGGCCGCCCGGCTAACCGCGATGTGCTGGATGTCGAGGCGGAAGCGGCCGGGCTTGCCGGCGCCGGTGTCGCGGTTGTCGCCTTGTTGCGGATGCAATAAGTCATCGAAGTTGGTTGTACCGTTACGGTAACGAACTAAATGTGCGCGTAAGCCGTCGATGCGCAGACTGTCCACGACCCATTCATTACGCAGTAAGGGGAATAGCGCCACGTAGATGCGCGCGTCGTTCACGGCGGCGAATATCCGGCGATTGTTCCGTTCGCTCAAGGAGGCCTTGCCTAAGTCGATTCCCAGCTTAGGGAAGAACGTCAGCTTGATGTCGCCTTCCAGCTTCAGCGTGCGATGCTGGGTTTTTTGCACCGTTTTAACGATCAGCGGCTTGTAATCGTTGGGATTCACGGTGGCGGCGATGATCGCGATCAGCGCCGCGCCGAGAACGGCAACGGCGATCAGGGTGTAAAGAGCGTACTTCAGGTATTTTTTCATGAGGGCCGAATAGGTTGGGCGGGCGCTTGATTTCGCCGGAATAAAGCCATATCAAGCAGAATGTTAACTGCGCATGATATCACTGTAGCCGGTGCTGGTAATATATCGCCTGGCCATTCAGCCAGGTAGCGATAAAGAGCCGGCGGAAATTTCCGCCGCTGTTGAATCGCGAGGAATATCCTTGTCATAATGGCCGGTATCGCGGCTGCATAGCGCGGCGCAGGGGTTGGAGTGGCATGAACGAGACGTTGCGGGTAATGCTGGTGGACAATGAGGCGGTGCGCGCCAAGACGGTGCGCGAGGTCTTGGAGCGGCTCGGCTGCCGGGTGG
>DOVS01000259.1 GCA_003519965.1 Betaproteobacteria bacterium | reverse complement strand
GCCAGTGCCGTCTTCGCTAAGGTGTTTAATCCAACGCTCGGAACATTGACCATGACACTGCTGGTTTTATCCATACTCATGGCGCTGGCCTTCACAGGCACAATATTTGTCTATCGCACTGTAAAACAAACAGCAAAATCAAATAAATCAAAGGGGTCAGACTCAATCGATTTTTCCCGGGAATACGCGACATCAAAGGGGTCAGACTCCATCGATTGTCTGTAGAAAAAATAAATAGAGTCTGACTCGATTGATTTTCCCCTGGAATACAGGACGCCCACAAATTGACACGACCGTTCTTTCCTGCCAAGAGGTGGACACGCCGCCCTCCCATCTTAACCGATGGGTGGCGTCTCATGGCTTCGCTACTGTATGGCTCAGGCCTGCGTTTGATGGAGTCGCTGTGTTGTAGTCGTATTATAGTATTCTGTATTGTATGGCGTTTATGTTTGCTGGGAGGCGCTTCAGGCCGCTAAGGAGCATGGCGGAAGATGGCTCAAGAGGCATGGTTTATTAAGCCTTCCCCTTGGGCTAACGGGTGTTTGTCCGAAACAAACGGGCTTCGGCGCCGGTGCTCTGCTTCTTCATCGAAAAAAGCTTGGTTGTCAGGCAATTGTCCCAGCGGCGTTTTTTGAGCAATTGCGATAATGTGGAAGGGTAAGGCGTTCTCAATCGCGTGTATTTGGAGGTTCATGTGCGATAGCAGCCGGATAGTAAGCGCCGTATCGAATACATGGTGATGTAGGCATCTATTCTCAACATTTTTCTCTGATCGTTGCTTAAATGTTTCAAGGCTCCCCGCCGCCGGGTCTCTTTCCAGATCATGGAAGGCCAATATCTCCGGCAAGTGGGTCCGGTCATCTTCCTTTGTGTTGTTCTCAACGTCTGCAATGAGATGATCGAACGAGGTTACCGGTCTTTTATGATCAAAAGTACCCTCTTTGTGTGGAACCAGTAATATCAAAATTCCTTCATTGCTTAGCACGCGAATCCACTCCGATAATGCTTGCAACGGATTGGCGACATGTTCGATGACATGGGACGACAGAAGAAAATCGTATGTTGCCGAAGGAATGTCCTGTAGGTCAGAAGCTTCGGATATGTATTGTCTGCCAGGCGCGCGATTTACATCGTATTGGAAAGTCATGCCTTCATTGATCGTTCCTTCCCAGGTTGTTTGGTCGGAAAAATTACAATTATCCAGCCGGTTGATCATGGAATAGATAGGTAAAATTCCCGATCGCTGAAATACGCCGCTTGGTCCGCCGATTTCCAATCCAACGCCATTCGAAAGCAGTTTCTTGCAAAGCGGGAGGCATTCCGCTCTTTTCGGAGTGAAACGGCGAAGCACCGCGCGAAACACTCCCCTTATCCCTGATGCCTTATAAACATGTAGAACTTTTTTTATCATAGGTTTTTCGCGGTTAACGCTTGCGCTGCAAAAAATATGAAGATATACCGTTTAGCATTCAGCCGTAAGTGAAAATTAACTTCAGATACCATTACACTGTGGCCGGACTGCCTCATTATGGCAAGAGCGGCGCGCGGCCGTCGATGCGCCTTGACCGTTCCCGCTCCCGCACTGTGGTCGTTGCCCCCAGCATTGTATGTGGCGAAGGCGGTCAGCAAGCAAGCAGTCTATCTGGTCTCCGTTCCGTATGCCAAGCATGCGTTTGACCAAGGGCGTTTCCTAGGGTGCAGGACTATGCGCGCGGGATTTCTTCGATGGGGCGGCGGCAGGCGAGAAGATAATGCGCACTGTCGATTCGCGCCGTTTTGTAATCTCTTCCCCAGAAAGCGCCGGTGCGCCGATTGATGTCGCTGAACTATTGGATGCAGCGTTGGCCGATGGATTGCAGGACGTCGTCGATGCGTAATAACGTACCGGGATTGGCCGGGCAAGTGCAGAGTAAACGCGCCATGATGCAAAAATGAGGCGCCCATTAAGCATCTGTCAACATATCGTCTGGAAAAGAAAATAAATCGAGCCGCCTCGGTTTTTACCGACGTTGAATGTTGCGGCAGTCTATGGGTTCAAGCGATAGACTGAGGCCGTTTCATGTTATATTGCCCCGGTGCATCACGATGTCGCGAGACAAGGTTGCCGTTTTGCCTTTTTTGTGACTTGGTTCTTTATGAAAGAGAGTTGAGAAAAATGGACAAGAAACCTCTTCTGGCTATTGTGATTGTCTTGGGTATCCTGACATTCGGCGGATGCGCGAGCACCGGTAATGAACGCATTGCCAGCCAGACCCAGGCAACCGTTTCCTCGAAACTCGTCCGTGGCAAGACTACTGAAAATGAGGTGCGCAAGCTCTACGGCGACCCAATGAAGGTGTCGTTTACTGACAGCGGTAACGAGATTTGGGAATATGATTTCACTAAGATGCATGACAAGGCCATTAATTTCATTCCTCTTGTCAACATCTTGAGTAGCGGAGAAGAAGGCAAGAAGAAAACGCTGATGATTTTCTTCGATAAAGGAAAAGTGCTACAGAACTACAGCCTGAGTTCCTCGGCCGTGGATACTAGCACAGGTATTCTGCGGCAATAAGTATTAGCTTCTTGAATGATGCCGCGGCTAGTCGAGGGAGACAGAGCGGCATAACTTTTTTTATCTCCCTATTTAAGCGTTCGCTGCCTTGGCGTTTGCGCTACTAAGTAAGAAGGTGTGCTGATAAAATCCCCCTCATGGCCGATGCGGCGCCTCCACTCCTCGGCCAATGAGGGATGGTCTGTTTCTGGTTTTCCAGCTCGTTAAGTTTCGTCGGTGTTTTATTCGCTGCTACATTTCGGTAGCGATGTTGAATCACCGGCCGGTATGTCTGCAACGTTGATTGTCGCGCAGCCGCATGGTTGCGCTTGCGTTCCTCGTCGATAGTGAGTTAACGCCGCTCCGGCAAGGTGGCTCCCGGGTTGCGTGGGACCTGCCTTCACCCGTTGTAAATCCGATTCTTTCTCTCTGGATAAGCTGTTGTTCGTCGTCTCTTGTTGTGCGCTCCTTTCGCTCGACGATTAGAAGAAACCGCAGTGCTACTGCCGCTTTCCCTCCTGTCGCCAAACGAGCGCGGCGCTTGTTTAAGTTGAATCAATCAATAGTTTCAATGGATTGATTGAAAACGACGGGATTTGTTTCGTCACTCGATGGTTTTGCCGCCTACTTCAGTGTATGGCGCTGGCATGGCGGAGGGGAGGGGGTATAATTTCAGAAAATGGCCATCGAGACTCGCTCTAATACTATGGATTGGCGGAAAAAGATTTCTCAGGAAGCATCTATTAAAACACCACCCACTCCCCGGTTCGTCGAATTGCTGCGGGAAGCGTGGTGGTTGGCGCTGGTGGCGCTGGCGATTTATTTGGCGATTATTCTGACGACGTATAGCCCGGCGGATCCGGGATGGTCGCATAGCGCTAGCCAGACGGCGCTGCATAACGCCGGCGGCAAGGTCGGCGCCTATCTGGCGGATATTCTGCTGTATTTGTTCGGCGTTTCCGCCGCCTGGTGGGTGGCCTTCGCGCTTTACGCCGTCTGGTGGGGTTACAAACGGCTCGATAGCGCTGCTTTGTCCGATCATCGTCCGCTGGTCGTTTCCGTGATCGGCTTTCTGTTCCTGCTGCTGGCTAGCAGCGGCTTGGAATCGCTTCGTCTTTATACACTGCACGCCGCGCTGCCGTTGGCGCCGGGCGGCATGATGGGCGCCGTCGTGGGGGATATGCTCTACCGGTTGCTCGGGTTCACCGGTGCGACCCTGGCGCTATTGCTTGGGATGGCGGTGGGGTTAAGTCTGTTCACCGGTTTGTCGTGGCTGGCGGTGATGGAGGGGGTGGGCGGCTGGTTGGAGAGCGCTTATTTCTTTGTCAAAACCACGAGCCAGCATTGGCGCGACCGGCGTCTCGGCAAGGCGGCGGTGAGCCGGCGCGAGGAAATCGTCAGCGGCGAAAAAAGACGCCGGCGAACCCATGAGCCGCTGCATATCGAAACGCCGGTCACGCGCATTCCCAAATCCGAGCGGCTGGAAAAGGAAAAACAAGCGCCGCTGTTCGACGACTTGCCGGATTCGGCGTTACCGCCATTGCGCTTGCTGGCGGACGCGGACGCCAAGCCGGCGGTGCTGAGCGCGGAAACCCTGGAGTTTACCTCCCGATTGATCGAGCGCAAGCTGATGGAATTCGGCGTGGAGGTCAAAGTGCTTGCCGCGTTGCCGGGGCCGGTGATTACCCGCTACGAGATCGAGCCGGCGACGGGTGTGAAGGGCAGCCAGATCACCAACCTGGTTAAAGACCTGGCGCGGGCGTTGTCGGTGGGTAGTATCCGGGTGGTGGAGATTATCCCGGGGAAAAGCTGCATGGGCCTGGAAATTCCCAACCCCACCCGCCAGGTCGTACGGCTTCGGGAAATTATTTCTTCCCGCGCCTACGCCGATCCCCATTCGCCGCTGACCATCGCCTTGGGCAAAGATATTTCCGGTAAGCCGGTGGTCGCCGATCTCGCGAAGATGCCCCATGTGCTGGTGGCGGGAACCACCGGCTCGGGAAAGTCGGTGGCGATCAACGCCATGATCCTAAGCCTGCTGTATAAAGCCGCTCCCGCCGAGGTGCGGTTGATCCTGGTCGATCCTAAAATGCTCGAGTTATCGATGTACGAGGCTATTCCTCACTTGCTCGCGCCTGTCGTGACCGATATGCGCCACGCCGCCAACGCGCTTCATTGGTGCGTGGCGGAAATGGAGCGGCGTTACAAGCTGATGGCCGCGCTTGGCGTGCGCAACTTGGCGGGTTGCAACCAGAAAATCCGGGAGGCGGAGAGAGCGGGCGAGCCGCTGCGCCATCCCTTCAGTCTGACCCCGGAAAATCCCGAACCATTGTCGCCCCTGCCGCTGATCGTTGTGTTTATCGACGAGCTGGCCGATTTGATGATGGTGGCGGGTAAAAAGGTGGAGGAGCTGATTGCGTGACTGGCGTAAAAAGCGCGCGCGTCCGGTATTCATCTGGTGTTGGCGACTCAGCGGCCGTCGGTAGATGTGATTACCGGTTTGATTAAGGCCAATGTTCCGACCCGCATCGCGTTCCAGGTGTCGAGCAAGGTGGATTCGCGCACTATTCTCGACCAGATGGGCGCGGAGGCTTTGCTCGGTCAGGGAGACATGCTTTATCTTCCGCCCGGCGCCGGTTATCCGCAACGGGTGCACGGCGCGTTCGTGGCGGACCGGGAGGTGCAAGAAACGGTTGACCACCTCAAGACTCACGGCGCGCCGCAATATGTGGAGGGGATTCTGGAGGCGGCGGCGGAGGGCGGCGACGATGGTGAAGGCGGCGGCGACGCCGAAGCCGATCCTCTGTATGACGAGGCCGTGGCGCTCGTGCTGCAATCGCGGCGCGCGTCTATTTCCTCGGTGCAGCGCCAGTTGCGTATCGGCTACAATCGGGCGGCCCGCTTGATTGAGCAAATGGAGCGCAGCGGCCTGGTGTCGCCGATGCAAGGCAACGGCAACCGGGAAGTGCTGGCTCCCGGCGGCGAATAAGGCCATGTTGAATTTAGCGGTGAAAATCCTACTCTGTCATAATAGCCATTTCAGTGTTCCGGTGTCTCGATGAAAAAGATGGTATGGCTGGTTTTATTGCTATCGCTGCCGGCGGCGGCTTCCACGCTTGACCAGTTGCGTGCGTTTATCCGCACCACCCACAGCGCCACGGCGGATTTCATGCAAACGGTGTTGGATCAGCAATTGACGACGTTGCAGCGGGCGAGCGGCACGCTGGCGTTTTCCCGCCCCGGGAAATTCCGCTGGCAGTACCAAACGCCTTATCCGCAGTTGATTGTCGGCGATGGCGACAAGCTATGGTTATACGATCGGCAGCTCAAACAAGTGACGGTGCGCAAGCTCGGCCAGGCGCTAGGCAGCACGCCGGCGGCGTTGCTGGCGGGCGATGGCGCGATTGAACAATACTTCCACCTGAAAGACCTGGGGAAAAAGGGCGCTCTCGACTGGCTGGCGGCGACACCGAAGCAGAAGACGGGCAGCTTCGCATCGATTCGCTTGGGGTTTCGCGGCGACATGCTGGCCGTGATGGAATTGCACGACCATTTCGGCCAGACCACGATCATCCAGTTCCATGACTTTCGGCGCAATCCCCCGATCAACCCGGCGATGTTTCACTTTACGCCGCCGCCGGGTGTGGATGTGATCGGTGAGTGACCTGTTCGCCTCGGCCGGCCCGTCAGCGCCGCTGGCGGAACAGTTGCGTCCGCGGACCCTGGAGCAAGTGATTGGCCAGCGCCATCTGCTGGCGCCCGGCAAGCCGCTACGCTTGGCGTTCGATTCCGGCAAGCTCCACTCCATGATCCTATGGGGGCCGCCGGGCGTTGGTAAGACGACGCTGGCGCGGCTTATGGCCCAGGCCTTTGACGCCGAATACATCGCCCTGTCGGCGGTATTCTCCGGTGTAAAAGACATCCGTGAAGCGATTGATCGGGCCCAGCGCAATGCGCGGCAATTCGGCCGCCACACGATGTTGTTCGTCGATGAAGTGCATCGCTTTAACAAGGCCCAGCAAGATGCGTTCTTGCCTTACGTGGAGCAAGGCGTGATTACCTTTATCGGCGCCACCACCGAAAATCCTTCCTTTGAAGTGAATAGCGCGCTGCTGTCGCGGGCGCAAGTGTACGTATTGCATGCGCTGTCGGCGGCGGAGCTGGAACAGTTGTTCGACCAGGCGGCCGCCAAGGCGCTGCCCGATATCGACTTTACCGATGACGCACGCGCATTGCTGACCGGCTACGCCGACGGCGACGCCCGCCGCTTGCTCAATTTGCTGGAGCAAGTGCGTAATGCCGCGCCTACCCACGGCGTGCGCCGTATCGACGGCGAGTTCATTAAGCAATCCCTGGCGCGCGGCGCCCACCTGTTCGATAAGGGAGGCGACGCCTTCTACGATCAAATTTCCGCGCTCCACAAATCGGTGCGCGGATCCGACCC
>DOVS01000304.1 GCA_003519965.1 Betaproteobacteria bacterium | reverse complement strand
CCGTCGTCGTAGCCGCGCCCGAGCGGCGGGTTGAAGAAAAAGTGACCCGACTTCTCAAAGCCGACCAACGCGCCCGTCTCATGTGAAAACCGCTTGATGTAGGAGTGGCCAGTCTTCCAATAGGTGGTTGATGCGCCGTTCTCGATAAGCACCGGATCGGTCGCAAATAGGCCTGTTGACTTTACATCGGCGACGAATTTCGCGCCTTTGTGCGAGGTGGAAATGTCGCGCGCTAGCATGACGCCGACCTTGTCAGCAAAAATCTCTTCGCCTTGGTTGTCGACAACGCCACAGCGGTCGCCATCGCCGTCGAACGCCAGACCGATTTCGGCGTCGGACGATGCTAAGGCGGCGATTACGTCCTGGAGATTCTTCGGCTGAGAGGGATCGGGATGGTGATTGGGAAAATTGCCATCCACCTCGCAAAATAATTCGGCGACCTGGCATCCCAATTCCCGGTACAAGCGGGGCGCGAAGGCGCCCGGCACGCCGTTGCCGCAGTCGATGACGACCTTCATCGGCCGCGCCAGTTTAATGTCGCCGACAATACGGCGGATATAGGCGTCGGCGATGTCGTGTTGACGGTAACCGCCGCCGCCGTTCGATAACTCGCCTTTCTCCAGCCGTTCTCTCAAGCCTTGAATGGTCTCTCCCGCGAGAGTTTCCCCGCCCAGCACCATTTTCAACCCATTGTAATCGGGCGGATTATGGCTGCCGGTTACCATGACGCCGGAATAGGTTTCTAGCTGATGGGTCGCGAAATACAGCATGGGCGTGGCGACTTGGCCTACATCGATAACGTCGACACCGCTTTTTTGGATGCCGCGGGCTAACGCTTCCGCGAGCGCCGGGCCGGAAAGCCGGCCATCGCGCCCGATCACGATGGTGGATTGCCGGCGGGCGATGGCTTCGGAGCCGATGGCCTGTCCGATCGCTTCTACAATCTCTGGCGTTAGGGTTTTGCCGACGATGCCGCGAATGTCGTAAGCCTTGAAAATCTCCTTGGGGAAAGCAGTCATGCGTATCTCCTCAGCCTAGAGAATATAAGAGGTGACGCAATTATGCAGCGTTTCAAAAGGATTTTCTACAATGCCATTTTCTCAATATTTAGTTTATCTTAACGGTAGATTCAGATATAAATAAAATCATATATAAAAAACGATAGTGCACGCCGCGGGCAGGCGGCGGGAAAAGTTCGCCGGGGCGGCGCGGCGATTTGCCGCGGATCAAGGATGGCTTGCCGAAACGGGTTATAATCACCGCTATCGATGTTGATGAGCTTGCGTCATGGAACTCGCGTTACTGGAAAAATACAGCAAGGCCGGCCCTCGCTACACCTCTTATCCAACCGCGCCTTATTTCACCGGGCAATTCGGCGAGCGCCAGTGGTTGGACGAACTACGGCAAGGGCGGGAGGCGGCGCGCGATCTATCGCTGTACGTCCACATCCCTTTTTGCGACACCCTGTGCTATTACTGCGGCTGCAACATGGTGGCGACACGTAACTACGATAAGGCGCGCGACTACCTAACCGCGCTATTTCAGGAAATCGACCGGGTTGCGGAATTAACGAGCGCGCGCCGCGTGGTGCGGCAATTGCACTGGGGCGGGGGGACGCCGACCTATTTGCATCCCGAGGACATCCGGCGGCTATTCGCGCAGTTGGCCGGACGTTTTTCCATCGGTGCGGATGCCGAGATCAGTTGCGAAATCGATCCCCGCGAACTCACACGGGCGCATGTCCAGGCATTGCGGGACTGCGGATTCAACCGGGTCAGCCTGGGCGTGCAAGATTTAAACGACCAAGTGCAGCGGGCAGTCAACCGCATCCAATCGGAAAGCCTGATCCGCGAGGTATTCGGCTGGTTGCGCGACGCCGGTTTCGACAGTATTAATATCGATTTGATGGTGGGGCTGCCTCATCAAACAGCGGCCAGCTATAAGGAAACACTGGATAAGATCGTGGCGCTGAATCCCGACCGGCTGGCGATTTTCAATTACGCCCATGTGCCGTGGATGAAAAAGCACCAAACGCTGATCGTCGAGGCCGACCTGCCGAGTCTATCCACCCGTCTTGCGCTACAACAGCAAATTATGGCCGCGCTGACGGCTGCCGGTTACGTTTATATCGGCATGGATCACTACGCCAAGCACGACGACGAAATCGTCAGGGCGCAGCAGGAAAAAACCCTCTATCGCAACTTTCAAGGGTATACCACCCATAAGCATTGCGATATTTACGCATTTGGCGCTTCCGCCATTAGCCAGACCGACGATGTTTATGTGCAGAATGTTAAAAAACTGGCCGATTACCAGCGCTTGATCGGTGAAGGACGGCTTCCCGTCGAACGGGGACTGCGCGTCAGCCGCGAGGATAAGCTGCGGCGCGACGCGATTACCCGCCTCATGTGCGACTTGGAAGTGGATAAAGCCCGGTTCGGGGCGCAATGGGGAATAGACTTCGACACTTATTTTAGCGACGCCTTGGAAGAGTTGAGCGCCATGGCGCGCGACGGGCTAGTGGAATTGACGGCGGATAAAATTATTGTGACCGCCGTCGGCCGTATTTTCCTGCGGAATATCGCCATGCCGTTTGACGCCTACTTAAAGCAGTCATCGGACGAGCAGCCACGCTTTTCCAAAACAGTCTAATCGATTGCGTGTAGGCAACAGGGCGCCACACGGCGCGCGCGGCGATTCCGTGCGGTTTTCAGGGAAAAGACGGTGGAGCGCCGCGTGCATCGGCCGAATATTCGCGCCGGGACGGTCGGCGCGCGCCGACCGCCTTATTCTCCGGCAGGGACTCCCATGGCGGCGGACGCGGTGAAATGCCGGGAAAAGCCGCCGCTAGCGCGGACGTCCACCGCGCATTGGCGGTTGCCGATCTGAAATGTTGCTCGTGCGCGCGCGATCCCATTTTCCTCGACGGCGCGTTCGGCGCGTTCCAGTAAACGCTGTAGGCATTGCCCCAACGCCGCGCCGCGGCGAATATCGAGCCCTTGGCGGCGCCAGGCCGCTTCCGCGGCGGGGATCGCCGCTTTACCTAATG
>DOVS01000166.1 GCA_003519965.1 Betaproteobacteria bacterium | reverse complement strand
GGTCACCGGCCCCACCGGCAGCGGCAAAACCGTATCGTTATATACCTGTCTCAATTTACTTAATGGGCCGGATACTAATATTTCCACCGCGGAAGACCCGGCGGAAATCAATCTGTCCGGCATCAATCAAGTGAATGTCAACGACCGGGCGGGGCTGACGTTCTCCGCGGCGCTCAAATCCTTTCTGCGCCAAGACCCGGACATTATCATGGTCGGCGAGATCCGCGACCTGGAAACCTCCGACATCGCGATCAAGGCGGCGCAAACCGGCCACATGGTGCTTTCCACCCTGCATACCAACGACGCGCCCAGCACCCTCACCCGCCTCATGAACATGGGCGTGGCGCCGTTCAATATCGCCTCGTCGGTTATTCTCATCACCGCCCAGCGGCTAGCACGGCGGCTATGCCAATGCAAACAGCCGGCCGACATCCCGGATGAAGCACTGCGGCGCGCCGGGTTTACCGACGCCGATCTCGACGGCAGTTGGCAGCCGTATGGCCCCGTTGGCTGCGAACTCTGTAAGGACACCGGCTACAAAGGGCGCGTAGGAATCTATCAAGTCATGCCGATTTCCGATGAAATCAGCCGGATCATCATGAAAAACGGCACCGCTCACGACATCGCCGACCAGGCCCAGCACGAGGGTGTCCGCGACCTGCGGCAATCGGGCCTGCGCAAGGTCAAGGCCGGCCTGACCTCGTTGGAAGAAATCGAAGCCGTAACCAACGAATAATACAACCAAGGAATTCCGATGGCAGCCGAGAAAAAACTGACGGTTAAAGAAATTACCTACCTGTGGGAGGGCGTGGATAAAAAAGGCAAGAAGGTAAAGGGCGAAATGAAAGCCGCCAGCCAGGCATTCGTCAACATCTCATTGCGCCGTCAAGGTATTACTCCCACCAAGGTCAAGAAACTCAGCGGGTTGCCGCGGGGAAGGCGGATCACCGAAAAGGACATCACCTTTTTTACCCGGCAGCTCGCCACGATGATGAAATCCGGGGTGCCGCTGCTGCAAGCGTTCGACATTGTCGCCAAAGGGCACAGCAACCCCGCCGTCACCCGGCTGTTGCTGGAAATAAAAAATGAAATCCAAACGGGCAGCAGTCTCAGCCAGGCGTTCCGCAAGCATCCGCTCTATTTCGACGATCTGTTCGTTAACCTCATTAACGCCGGCGAACAAGCGGGCATTCTGGACACCGTGCTGGACCGTCTGGCAACCTATAAGGAAAAAATTCTCGCCATCAAAGGCAAGATCAAATCCGCAATGACCTATCCGACGGCGGTGCTGGTCGTCGCATTTATCATCACCGCGGTCATCATGATTTTCGTCGTTCCCGCCTTCAAGGAGCTGTTTAGTAGTTTCGGCGCCGACCTTCCGGCGCCGACCTTAGTGATTATCGCCATCTCCAATTATTTCGTCGAATACTGGTGGGCGATCTTCGGCGGTATCGGCGGTTCGATCTATGCGTTTTTCTACAGCCTGAAGCGCTCCCGTAAGATGCGTGAAATCATCGACCGCCTCAGCTTGCGATTGCCGATTTTCGGCGTCATCTTCCAAAAATCGGCCATCGCCCGCTGGAGCCGCACCTTGGCCACCATGTTCGCCGCCGGCGTCCCGCTAGTCGATGCGCTGGATTCGGTCGCGGGCGCCGCCGGCAATGTCGTTTACTTTAACGCCACCAAGAAAATCCAAGGCGAGGTCAGTACCGGCAGCAGCCTCGCCGTCGCCATGCAAAACAGCGAAATTTTCCCCAATATGGTATTGCAAATGGTGTCCATCGGCGAAGAATCCGGCGCGCTGGACGCCATGCTCAGCAAAGTGGCCGACTTTTACGAGAGCGAGGTGGATGCCGCCGTGGATGCGCTCAGCAGCTTAATGGAGCCGGTCATCATGGTCGTGTTGGGCACTTTGATTGGCGGTCTGGTGGTCGCCATGTACCTGCCGATATTCAGGATGGGCGAGGCGGTTGGTTGAGCGCGGCATCCTCGTGAGCTTTTTATCCCTACTACAAGACTCCCGCGCCGCATTCGCCGCTGTTGCGGCGGTGCTAGGGCTGCTAATCGGCAGTTTTCTTAATGTGGTCATTTATCGCCTGCCCAAAATGTTGGCGCGTGATTGGCAAGCGCACTGCGCGGCATTGGCGGGCGCGCTCCCCGCAGCAGCGGAAAAACCGTTCAATTTAATCGCGCCGCGCTCGACCTGCCCGGCCTGCGGCGCGCCGATCGCCGCTTGGCAAAACATCCCATTGCTGAGTTTTATCGGATTGCGCGGCCGCTGCGCTCATTGCCGCGCGCCGATCGGGCTACGCTATCCCACGGTCGAGGCCCTGAGCGGCTTGTTGAGCGGCTATATCGCCTGGCGCTTTGGTTTCGGCGCCCAGGCGGCATGGGCGATGGTCTTCGGCTGGACATTGATCGCTCTGGCCTTCATCGATCTCGATACGCAATTGCTGCCGGATAGTATGACGCAACCGCTCATCTGGCTGGGACTGTTGGTTAATCTTTTCGGTGTATTCGCCCCGTTGCCGGCGGCGTTGATCGGCGCGGCGGGCGGCTATCTTTCGCTGTGGACGGTCTATTGGCTATTCAAGCTGGTTACCGGCAAGGAAGGTATGGGCTATGGCGATTTTAAATTGCTGGCGGCAATCGGCGCCTGGCTCGGCTGGCAACTATTACCGCTCACACTCCTGCTGTCGTCCCTCGTCGGCGCGGCAATCGGCATCGTCCTCATCGTCTGGGGTCGTCACCGGCGAGAAACGCCCATTCCCTTCGGCCCCTATCTCGCGGGCGGCGGACTCATTGCCTTGCTGAGGGGACATGACCTGAGCCGCCTTTTAATGGGATTCTAGATATGCCGTTCGCCATCGGCCTGACCGGCGGCATCGGATGCGGCAAAAGCCGCGTCGCTGAAAAATTCGCCCAACTCGGCGCAGCCGTCATCGACACCGATAAGATTGCCCACGCTCTGACCGCGCCGGGCGGCGAGGCGCTCGGCGCAATCGCCGCCCAGTTCGGCGACGGCTATCAACAGTCCGACGGCAGTCTGGACCGCGCCAAACTACGCCGCCTTATTTTTGCCGATCCCGACGCCAAGGCGCGCCTGGAGGCGCTCATTCACCCCCTGATCCGGCGGCGGGCGGCTGCCGAAATGGCTGCGTTAACGCATGCGCCTTACGTAATGATTGTCATTCCCCTACTAGTGGAAACCGGTCAATACCAAGAACGGATTCACCGCATTCTCGTGGTGGACTGCGACGAAGCGCGGCAAATTTCCCGCACCATGGCGCGCAGCGGTTTGACCGAAGCCGAGGTGCGCGCCGTCATGCTTCACCAAGCAAGCCGCGCAACGCGCCTGCAACACGCGGATGACATCGTGACCAACAATGGCGCGCTGAAGGACATGGAGGCCCAGGTGATTCAATTACACGCGCGTTATCTCGCGCTTGCCGACAAACGCCGCGAAAAAATGCGAACCGCATAAATCTTGCCAATTTCCGATTCCGTCCGATTCCGTAAATTATCCAGAATGCATGACTTACAGGGCATTTCAAGCCAACACCTAATGCCCGCCAGCGACAAACATTTGTAAAATTCAATAGTTTCATTCAAAATAAAAACTTATTCCATATGGCGCTAACAGTGATTACGTACGATCACCCGCTGAACGAACGAATACGAACCTTGCTGCGGCTGGAGGACTTGTTTGCCAAGTTCTTGTTTTTCTCCGCCAAGCCGGACGTAATCGATCACCACGCGGCGATTATCTCCCTGTTTGAAATTCTTGAAGTTGCCGGCCGCGCCGATCTCAAAACCGATTTGTTGCAGGAATTGGAGCGGCAGAAGATCGTGCTGGAAACATTGCGCCACAATCCCGCCATTTTGGAAAGCGCGCTTAACGAGGTGCTTGCCGGCATCAAGCGCACCAGCGGGCACCTTTACAACCTGCCGGGTAAATTCGGCCAGCACTTGCGGGAAAACGAGTGGCTGATGAGCATCAAGCAGCGCACCAACATTCCCGGCGGGGTATGCGAGTTCGACCTGCCCTCTTATCATTACTGGCTGAATCAGGAATGCGTCGCGCGCCAGCAAAACCTCTCCCAGTGGATCGCCCCCTTGCTGCCAATTCACGACGGTCTCACCATTGTTCTGAAAATGTTGCGCGACAGCGGCGCCTCGTCGCGCCATACCGCGAACCAAGGTTCATTTCAACAGATGCTTTCCGGTAAGTCGGTGCAAATGTTGCGCGTGGCTCCGCAAAGCGACCTCCCCTGCTATCCAGAGGTCAGCGCCAATAAGTATGCGATCAATATCCGTTTCACCCATTTCGGCAGCGAGCGATCGCGTGTGTGCAACCAAGCGATCGATTTCGACTTGACCTTGTGCAGCCTATAACGGGAAAAAAATGAGCGCCGCCGACCAACGCCAGCCGCCCCAAGCCGCCTGTCCGATTTGTGGCAAAATATCCGCCTGGAGCCAGGATAACCCTTATCGCCCGTTTTGCTCCGAGCGTTGTAAATTGATCGACCTGGGACAATGGGCCGCGGAAAGCTACCGCATCCCGCAAACCGACGACGGCCCGGAGCAATAACGCCGCGGCGCATTCACCGCCGTCGGCCGACGCCGCTCAGTAAGGCTTCACCGCGGTAAAGGGAATATCCACCGCGCCGCCATCCACGATCAGCGTCATCACCCAATCCGAGCGCCCCGCCACGCAGACCGGTAAAATCACATGCGCCAACCACCTCCCGCCGGATTCGCGCACCAATTGGTAGCGATTACGCCCCATATCCATTCCCACCATCCGAAAATTGGCGGATACGCGCGCGGCGGACAATGCATCAACCCGCACGTCAAAAGGCCGGAGCGCCGACGGCGGCGCGGAAAAACGCACCTGTACCGGCCGGCCGGCCAACGTAACGGCGCACCCCCCCGCCAAATCGGGACAATGAAC
>DOVS01000203.1 GCA_003519965.1 Betaproteobacteria bacterium | reverse complement strand
ATCAAACGGTTCATCTTCAATGGCTTCGGTTTGCGGCGCAAGCTTGGCATTGATGGACGCTGGCGTACCATTAAAAGCACCGGTTGCTGGTATCGCGATGGGTCTGGTTAAAGAAGGCGAGCGCTTTGCGGTATTGTCTGACATCCTAGGTGATGAAGATCATCTTGGCGACATGGACTTTAAGGTCGCCGGCAGCGAGCGCGGGGTTACTGCCTTGCAGATGGATATTAAGATTAATGGCATTACCAAGGAAATTATGCAGGCAGCGCTTGCGCAGGCCAACGAGGGACGGATGCATATCCTTGGGTTGATGAAGGAAGCCATGCCTTCCTCAAGAAACGAGATTTCGGAAAACGCGCCGCGGATTGTCGCGTTGAAGATTAATCCAGATAAAATTCGCGACGTAATTGGCAAGGGTGGCGCGGTGATTCGCGCGTTGACGGAAGAAACCGGCACGACTATCGATATTTCCGAGGATGGCACCGTATCTATTGCTTGCTTGAAATCGGAGGGATGCAGTTTAGCGAAGCAGCGCATCATCGATTTGACCGCGGAAGTGGAAGTCGGCAAGACTTACGAAGGAACAGTGCTGAAGTTATTGGATTTTGGCGCGATTGTCAGTGTACTTCCCGGCAAGGATGGGTTGCTCCATATTTCTCAAATTGCCCATGAGCGTGTCGCCTCGGTGGCCGATCATCTCAAGGAAGGGCAATTGGTCAAAGTGAAGGTGCTGGAGGCGGATGAAAAAGGGCGTTTGCGTTTAAGCATGAAAGCGCTGCATGAGCCGCCTGCCCCTGTCGTTACCGAGGAATGAGTTAGTAAACTCGATAAGCTACACTGAAATAAAAGAAGCGGCCTTTGGCCGCTTTTTTTATTTCAGTGGCATACAATGTATACCGTTTATCCCGTGAAAAATGATCGCCACCATCGCTTACGGTTGGCGGGAATAATCCGGCGGGGTGTCATCTCATCCGGCGGCATCCGGCTCATGAGCCATCCCGGCAGGGGCGGCGGCGTTTTGCCGGAGCCGCAGGAGCTACCGAGGTGGTTTGGGTCATAAATTTTGACAAGCGTTGGTGCTTCAATGTCATCGGCGTAGACAATACCGCAATAATCTTCGCAGTGCTCATGATGGAGCAGCATATCGATTTCGCGGATAAATTGTTTCACTTGGTGCGCATTCGCCGGTTTTTCGGGGCGCGCCTCGCCGATCGCATATAAGTACCATCCTGCGCCGGCATCGATACTTTTTTCCCAAAAGCGCGTTAGTTGTTGCCAACTCATTAAACTGTAAAGCAAGCCGTTATAAACGTTAGCGAACGACAGGTATTGCGGTGAGGCGGACATGGCAAACGTACTTCCAGCAACGGCTTTATTTGGCGACTTGTTTTTCCCGCAGTTCTTCCAGAGTCTTGCAGTCGATGCATAGGGTGGCGGTAGGACGGGCTTCCAGCCGCTTTAGTCCGATTTCCACGCCGCAGCTTTCACAATAGCCGTAATCGCCAGTGTCGATTTTAGCGACGGTTTCGTCTATCTTCTTAATAAGCTTGCGCTCGCGGTCCCGGTTGCGCAATTCCAGCGCCATATCGGATTCTTGGCTGGCGCGGTCATTCGGGTCGGCGAATAGCGTCGCTTCTTCCTGCATCGCATGGACGGTGCTATCGATATCCTGGCGGAGTTCGGCTTTCCAGTCTTCCAGGATTTTGCGAAAATGCGCGAGCTGCTTCGGATTCATATATTCCTCCCCTTTTTTGGGGGCGTATGGCTTAAATTGCTTATGCAGTTCAGCTGGCATAGTTGCGATCTCATTTCTGTGAGCAAACCGCTTTAATAGCAGAATTTTTCTATCATCGCAAGGACCGGACTAAGATGAAAAAGCTAACGGCGCTTATACTCGATGTGGATGGAACATTGGCCGATACGGAACGGGATGGCCACCGTGTAGCGTTTAACGCCGCATTCCGCGAATTAGGATTAGACTGGGTATGGGATGTGGGCTTGTATGGCGAATTGCTGACGGTGACGGGGGGTAAAGAGCGCCTCCGGTATTATGCCGACCATTTTTTGGCGGATGGCGAGAAGCCGGCGGCATTCGATGCACTGGTGGCGGAACTTCACCGAATCAAGACACGTCGCTATGTCGATATGCTCAATACCGGCCGGATCCGCATTCGTCCCGGTGTGAAACGATTGCTGACGGAAGCGAGGGCGGCCGGGTTGCGCCTAGCTATTGCAACCACCACCACGCCGGAGAACGTGACCGCTCTATTACGCAATGGTTTAGCCGAGGATGCGGAATCATGGTTCGATCTGATTGCCGCCGGCGACATTGTTCCCGCCAAAAAACCGGCGCCGGATATCTATTTATGGGTATTGGATCGGTTGGGGTGGCGTCCCCAGGATTGTCTTGCCGTTGAAGATTCGGCAAACGGCCTGAAGTCCAGCGTCGGGGCCGGCGTCAAAACCATTGTTACGGTCAGCGGTTATACGGCTAGGGAAAATTTCGATCGCGCAGTGGCGGTGTTAAGCGATTTGGGCGAGCCAGGGCAGCCGTTTCATGTGTTGCAAGGCGATGCCGGTGGCGGCGCTTATGTCGATGTTGCATTATTACGGCGGTGGCATCAAGACGGGTAACTTTACGGGAGCGTGTCGGCGTCTTGTGCTGTGCGAAGATTTTCCGCCGCGGCCAGCGTATTTTCCAATAGAGTCGCGACCGTCATTGGGCCGACGCCGCCGGGCACCGGCGTAATCCAGGCTGCGCGTTGGGCGGCGGGTTCGAATTCGATGTCGCCATGAATTTTCCCGCTTTCCAGGCGATTAATGCCTACATCGATGACGATGGCGCCTTCCTTGATCCACTCCCCTCTAATTAGCGATGGTTTTCCCGCCGCCGCCACGAGAATGTCGGCGGACTTGACGAAATCTTGCAGGCGATGGGTGAAGCGATGGCAAGTCGTGACCGTGCACCCTGCCAACAGCAATTCTAGTCCCATGGGACGCCCTACATGGTTGGAGGCGCCGACGATGACCGCATGCTTGCCCTTCAGTACTTCTCCGGTGCTTTTGAGCAGCGTCATCACCCCGTAGGGCGTGCATGAACGTAAAATCGGCATGCGTACCGCCAAACGCCCGATGTTATAAGGATGGAATCCATCGACGTCTTTGCCGGGATGGATGCTTTCGATGATCGTTTCCCCGTTAATATGGGGTGGGAGCGGCATTTGCACGAGGACGCCATCGATTTCCGCGTCTTCATTGAGCTGGTCGATCAGGCCGAGCAGGGCGTCTTGTGACGTAGTAACGGGCAGATCATGGGAGATGGAGCGAATGCCGACGAGTTCACAGGAGCGGCGTTTATTGCGTACATAAATCGCCGATGCCGGATCGGCGCCCACGAGTAGCACGGCTAGCGCAGGAGGGCGCTGTCGCTGGCTTAAGCGCTGTTCGACGCGTTGTTTTAACTCTTGCAGAAGTTGATCTGCGATTGCCTTGCCATTGATGATTTTTGCCGCCATTGCTTGAGGAAATCAATCGATCTAAAGCCAAAGCGCAATCATCGCATTTTTGGGTAGGGGGACTCAAGATAAAAATCAACGCGGTCCGAGCAGGGGAACGTAATGGAATCAAGGAAAAACACCGCCGCTATCGCATGGCCGGGAAATGCTGTCGGCGTCCCCCGGTCCCTGGGGCGGTGAATTGACCTTTTGGGCCAATCCATGTATATTTCTCGCCTTTGCGGGGTGTAGCGTAGCCTGGTAGCGCGCCTGGTTTGGGACCAGGATGTCG
>DOVS01000291.1 GCA_003519965.1 Betaproteobacteria bacterium | reverse complement strand
CGGAACTATTCGGTATGAAGCTTGGCGCCATTGAGGAATTGAAGGCCGCCGACCCCGCGGAAGCAAAAGCCAAGCTGATCGCGGTATTGGATAATTGTCCCGGCGCGGCGCGGGATATTGTCGCCATCAATGCCGGGGCGGCGGTGTACGTAGCGGGCGTGGCCCCAACCTTGATCGCCGGTGTGGAGAAAGCGCTGCACGCCATTGAAAGCGGCGCGGCCAAAGAGAAATTGCGGCAATTAGCGGCGTTTTCCCACCGCTTTCCCGCCGCCGCCTCTTAGCGCAGCGGTCGGTTTCCCCGTTCGTGTCCCGCCATCTGGTTGTCGATCTTTCCGCGCATGGTTTCGGTCATGTCGCCCAGACGGCGCCGGTCGTTAACGCGCTGGCGCGGCGGCTGCCCGATCTGAAGATTACGCTCCGCTCCGCGGCGCCCGCCGATCTGCTGGCCAGCCGTTTTAGCTGCGGTTTTACCCATCTGACCGAGACGCTCGATTTCGGCATGGTGATGGGCGGTGCATTGGCGGTGAAGGCCGCCGACAGTGCGGCTGCGTATCGGGCGCTGCATGGGTCGTGGGATCGCCAGGTCGCGGCGGCGACGGAACGGCTTGCCGCGCTGGCGCCGGATGCGGTGCTCGCCAACGTGCCGTATTTGTCGCTAGCGGCGGCGGCGCGCGCCCGTATTCCCGCCGTTGCCCTGTGTTCGCTGAATTGGGCGGATATTTTCTTTCCGTATTGCCGGGAAATGCCCGACGCCGGACGCATTCAACGCCATATGCTCGATGCGTATAACAGTGCGCGCGTATTTTTACGCGTCGAACCGGCCATGCCCATGACCTCGCTGACCAATGCCCGCGCCATCGGCCCTGTCGCCCGTCTGGGGGTTAACCGCCGCGAGGCGATTAACGCTCGTTTGGGGTTGCCGCCTGAGCGGCGGTTGATATTGGCCGCCATGGGCGGCATCCCGTTTCGTCCGCCGGTGGAGTGTTGGCCGCGGTTGCCGGGGATCACGTGGCTAGCGCCGGCGGCATGGGCGTCGGCGCATCCCGACATGGCGCCGCTCGAGTCGCTGGCGATGCCGTTTACCGACTTGCTCGCGTCTTGCGACGCCCTGCTCACCAAGCCAGGTTATGGCAGTTTCGCCGAAGCCGCGTGCAACGGCGTGCCGGTGTTGACCGTGCGGCGCGCCGATTGGCCGGAGGAGCCGTATCTGGTCGCGTGGCTGCGCACTGCCGGTTGTTGCCGGGAAATCACTCTTGCCCAACTGGAGGCGGGCGATTTAGCCGGGCCGTTGGCGGCGTTGCCGACGCAGCGTCCCGCGCCCGTCGCGCCGCGGGGCGTCGTGCAGGCGGTCGATTATCTGGCGGCGTTGCTCGCATCGTCGTAAAATCCGGCCGAGCGCGCCGCCGTTGTTTGGCAAGGAGGGCCGGGACGGCGTGGCTTATCGTGGCGGCGGGCGGGTCGGGGGCGGTTAGCGGTGCGCGCGGCACTGGAAGGCGTTGGGATTCCACAGTTCGTAACGGCTGTTGTTGCCGCGCAACAGGAGGCGGCTAGCGATTAAGGCGTCGTCGCGCAGCGAGGCGGGTAGGCAGAGCCGCCCTCCGGCGGCGTTTAGACGACGAGGGTTGTCGAAAATCCGCTGCGTCAGCAGCGGCGGGCGGCGCGTTGGCGGTAGGGAAGAAAACTGCGCTCGGAGTTCCTCGAAATAGGAAAGCGGCCACAAGAAGATCGCGTTTAGCGGCACGCAGGCGGTTGCCGCCGATGCGAGGCTGAACTTGGCGCCCAAGGCGGCGACGATCCATTTTTCCGCGGCGAGCGTGGCGCCGACATCCGGCGGCAGCGGAAAACAGCCGTCGGCGTCGAGGGTAATGTCATAAAGCGGCATGGTCGTGTTTCTGTGGTAAAAAAAGCATTGTCGTTTGTCGCGCGCGTTATCTGATGTTGTAAAAATGCAACACTAGGGGGTATTTCCCACGCCTGTTCCAGGGGGCAGCCGATGCGCGTCTTTACTCCCTCGATTACAATGAGTCGACGTAATTGGCCGGAGAGGCGGCGGCCCCGCAGCATAGCCGTGGTGTCCATCAGCGCCATTTTTGTGTGCGTGGCGGTGCGACCGGGCGTTCCCGGTCATTGTAGCAGGCAGTTCGCCGTGGTTGGGCGGGCGCTCGGGATAACGCCGGGTTTCCGGCTTTATCCCTTTATTTTTCAGCAGCGCCCGTATTTCGCGGCGTTTGCTGATCGATAAACATTGCGATGGCGGTAAAGCGAGGGCGATGCGTTCGCGCTTTGTCATGAGGCGGTATGGTTGCTGCATGGATTGATGTCATCGCCGCCAAGGAAGAATCAGAAGAATAGGGAAGACGAATGCGTGTAATTCATATGAGATGGTCCATGGTTATCCTTTTCGGCGCTAGCTTGCTTGCTGGCTGCGCCACTAACGGCGATCCGCACGATCCGCTGGAGCCGTTAAACCGTGGGATTTACCATTTCAACGATGTCGTCGATAAAGCCGTCGTGAAACCGGTGGCGACAGGCTATAAAAACGCCGTGCCTAGCCCGGTGCGTACCGGCGTGGGTAATTTCTTTTCTAATTTGAACGATGTCATCGTTTTTCTCAACGACCTGCTGCAACTTAACTTTCAGCAAGGCGCATCGGATTTCAGCCGGGTGTTCTGGAATTCCACCATCGGCGTGGCCGGGGTGTTCGATGTCGCGACATCCTTCGATCTGCCGAAGCATGACGAGGATTTCGGCCAGACGCTGGGATATTGGGGCGTCGGCAACGGTCCTTACCTGGTTTTGCCGTTCCTCGGTCCCAGCACGGTGCGTAACGCCGTGGGCCGGGTAGTGGATTACCGCGCCGATTTGGTCTATCAGCAAAACGATATGGCGGTGCGCAACAGCGCTGTTTTCCTGCGCGTGATTCAGAAACGTTCACTCTATCTTGGCGCGCGGCGGACATTGATGCAGGCGGCGCTCGATCCTTATGTGTTTGTCCGCGAGGCGTATTTGCAGCGGCGGCGTAACTTGGTCTACAACGGCAACCCGCCACCGCTGAAAAACAACGCCAACAACCACACCGATGAAGACGATAGCGGCGCGCCGGCGAAGACGCTTCACTGACGGCGTCGCCACGCCGTTGCTGGAAAGCGCCGCGTTGCGGGTTAGCGTCCGCGGCGGAGTTTAGCGTTCAGCACGGCGGGGTAGCGCTGGATCGCATGCCCAGGGCGGAGCCTAGCGCAGCGGTTGCAAACTGCCGCGTTAGGCGATGGTGACGTCCTTTGCCAGATAAACGTCTTGGATGGCGTGGAGCAGCGCCACGCCGTCCGCCATCGGTTTTTGGAACGCCTTGCGGCCCGAGATCAACCCCATGCCGCCCGCCCGCTTGTTGATGACCGCGGTGCGCACTGCCTGCGCTAAATCGTTTTCTCCCGATGCGCCGCCGGAATTAATCATTCCCGCGCGCCCCAGGTAGCAATTGGCGACCTGGTAGCGCACTAAGTCGATGGGGTGGTCGCTGGTGAGTTCGGAATAAACCTTGGGGTGCGTTTTGCCGAATTGGATGGCCGGATAGCCGCCATTGCCCTCGGCCTGTTTCTGCTTGACGATGTCCGCTTCGATGGTGGCGGCGAGATGATTGGCCTGGCCGCTGAGATCGGCGGCGGTATGGTAGTCCACCCCGTCCTTCTTGAATGCGTTGTTACGTAAATAAGCCCATAGCACCGTTGCCATGCCGAGTTCATGGGCGGCGGCGAAGGCTTCGCTAATTTCCTTGATTTGCCGCCGGGACTCGGGCGAACCGTAGTATATGGTGGCGCCCACCGCGACCGCGCCCATGTCGAAGGCTTGTTTGACGCTGGCGAACAGCGTTTGGTCGTACAGGACCGGGTACGTCAGCATTTCGTTGTGATTGATTTTAACGATGAAAGGGATTTTGTGGGCGTATTGGCGGGCGACCGCGCCGAGCACGCCCACCGTGGAAGCCACCGCGTTGCAGCCGCCTTCGATGGCGAGCTTGACGATAGCCGCCGGGTCGAAGTAGATGGGGTTGGGCGCGAACGACGCGCCGCCGGAATGTTCTACGCCCTGGTCCACCGGCAGGATGGACAAATAGCCGGTGTTCGCCAGCCGTCCGTGGCCGAATAACGATTGGAGCGCGCGCAGCACGCCGGGTTTCCTGTCCTTTTGCGCGACGACCCGGTCGATATAGTCGGGGCCGGGCAAATGCAGCATTTCCCGAGGAATTCCGGTGCACTGGTACGTCAGCAGCGTTTGGGCTTCGTTTCCCAGTAATGTGGCGATATCGGTCATGGCGCCGTTCCCCTTTCCGCGAAATTTTAGCGATTGCGCCGGGCGCTGAACCCGGCTGTTTCCACTATAGCAGGGTTTGTTTTCACGCAAGCGATAAAACCTAGACGGGAATGTCCAGGATCAGGTTGGCGAGCTTGGCTTCCATCCGGGCCAGGCGCTCCACCAGAATTTTTAAGAAGGCTTCGTTAAAGGCGAGCCGGCAATTTTCCGACGCACTGCGCAGGGCGGACGCCTTGATCTTGATCAGCAACACGTCGTCATTTAGGGCGGTCACCGTCGCCGAGCGCGGTAAGGTGTTGTCGAGAGCGGACAGCTCGCCGAAACAGTCTCCCGCGCCGAGCAAACTAAGCACCTTTTGCTGTTTGGAGATTTTAACTTCGCCGACGGCGAGGATGAAAACGGCGTTGCCGGTATTGCCTTCCTTGACCAGCACGTGGCCAGGAGGAAAGCGCCGCCAGGTGCTGAAGCGCAGCACCTCCCATAATTCGATGTCGCCGAAATTGTGGAAAAATTTCAGACGTTTCAAGAGGTTAAATTTCTCAGTGTCGGTAATGCCGCCGGCGACGGGCTCCAAGGTGTCGGAAACCTCGGCCAGGCTGTGGGCGAACGCCTCCCAAACGGGATAGCGGGCGGCGGGGTCTTTTTGCATGGCCCGCAGAACGATTTCCTCCAGTGGGCGGGGGATGGCGGGACGCAGTAGCCGCGGCGGCGGCGGTGTTTCGTTGATGATTTTGTAGGTGAGGGCGAAATCGTTCTCGGCGGCGAATGGCAGCCGGCCGGTGAGTAATTCATACATCACCACGCCGAGAGAGTACATATCGGTGTGGAAGTCTTGTACGCTATCTTCGATTTGCTCCGGCGACATATACGCCGGCGAACCGATCAGCCCGTTCAGCCGGGTTTGCTCGCCGTGGGTGATCCATGCCGCGCCGAAGTCGGTGATCTTAAGGTCCATGTCGCCGTGCAGCATGATATTGGCGGGTTTGATGTCGCGGTGAATAATGCCGTGGCGGCTGGCGTAGTCCAATGCCTGGCAGCATTTGAAGGTGATTTCCACCACTTTTTCCATCGGCAGCAAATGGGCGGGGTGGCAAAACGGTTTGAGCGTGCCGCCGCTGACGTATTCCATCACCAGGTAGCTGTGGTCTTCGTCGATAACCGCGTCGTAGACTTTCACAATGTGGGGGTGGTTGATTTGGCCGACGAGGCTGGCTTCCTTGAGAAACTGTTTTTTGGCCCGTCCACGGGTAATGGGGTCGTCAATGGTTTCGGCGAAGGCGGTTTTGATCGCGACGTTGCGCCGGGTGAACGGATCGTGGCCGAGGTAGACCACCGCGTTTCCGCCCCGGCCCAGCTCGCGCAGTATTTTATATTTACCGATTTTATGGGGGAGTGGTGGTGTCATCGGTTCGAAGCGAACTCACTGGTTTCCCGCACCCGTTATTCCGCTTTTGCCTGGGTGGCGCGGACGCACGGCAGACGCACGGCGATCTCCCGGCGCAGCCGTTTTTCCGCTTTTGGAGCGCGGCGCGGCGCGTGTCGGCGCCAGGGACGGCTGGCGTTCTGCTTGAGGCGCCGGGTAAAGCGCGCAGCGTTTTACGAGGCCGCGCTCGCAGCGGCGGTTAGGCCGTCTCACTTAAAGCGCCTTTCGGGAAATCACCCGATAGGGTTTGTATCCGAGTTTCTTCCATGCAAGCTCCGCTTCAATATTTCCTAGCAAGTACTGGACATCTATAATATTGGATTGAATGCTCTTTAAACCAGCGCTCGATCGGTCTTACTAATTTCGCTGCAATGCGATTCATGCGCCATTCTTGTTCAACCCAGCAATGCGCGATTAAACCGATTTTCTCTATCGCGCATTGCTGGATGAACAGTCGTGTCATTGTTCCAACGATGTTTCCAACCGGTGCGCCGTCATTTTTCGCGACATAGGCGCTCGATTCATCCGATTCCAGTATTTTCTCAATCCATTGCGCGGATTTTTCAATGTAGTCATTCGTCAGCCGTAGTAGGTATTCGTCTTGCGATGAATCTCTGACATGCTTCAACAAACGGGCCATGGCTTTTAGAAGATACGGTTTGTCAATGCGATGTGCTATCTCAATCGTCAGCATTTTTATCGATGGCCTAACGCTTAGCCTAGTATCGTTCGACCACCGGAGCGGGGCTTGATTTCGTGCGATACACAGCGCAAAAGTAAGCCTCGCGGAGGCGGGTCGGCTGAATGCAATGGCTAGGCAATGTATTACCTCATCATTATATTGCGTTGCGCCGGTTATCGATAACCAACGCTTATTGATCGAAATTGCCCGATGCGCCATCCCATGGCGGTGAGCACAGCGCACAGACTTATCTGAAGCTTGTGTTTCCCTTTCTCCGGGCGCCGCCGGCGATAGCACACGATGCACATCGACTATTGTCGCCGATATTCCGCAACTATCGCCTGTTCGCCTCCCCGACTTTTACTATTCTCCCCAAACGCTTTTTCTTCGTTTCGTATCTCGCTCCTTACGCAGGTGGGTTTCCGTGAGCACTTTACCTTCGATAACGACCGCATCCGATTTTTTATCGGCGACCTGCCTAAGATTGTGATTTAAATGCCGCTTCGCCCGGGCTACGGAATGATTCGGTTCTTGCCGCGCGACGGTGGTGGGGGAGCGCGCTTAATAGCGCGGATAGCGTTTTTACTCGGTCATCCCCACTAGATGGCGCCTTACTCTCACACTTGAAATACAATGCGAGCGTAAGAATGGCTTCATCTCTTGTCCAGTCTGGGTTTGCGCGCTCTTTTGTTATTGCCGTGTTCCGATTTGTCTAACGCGTATTATACTGATCCTGGGATTTCGCCTCCTCGGCGTCATCGCGGTACGCGCATTATGGCAAGTTTCCCCGATTTGCCCGCCTTCGGCAAATAGGCGGGACGGGAGCCCGGGAATCGCAGAGCAACACGGGCTTGCCGCTCACGACCGGGCCGGGTAACGATGCGTTCCGCAAAGGCGATGTTGTCTGTCGAGGCGAGCGACACAGTGAAAACCTCCTTGACTTCGGGTAGAATTCGCTTTCGATAAAGGTTTGCACGATGCGCGGCAGCGCCCCTGGATATCGCCGGGGCGGCTTGGATCCATAGCGCCGTGCGGGCGCCGCGGACTGTTTCCCGGCGTAAGTGTGTAGTTGATCCATGCAAATATTGACTCTCGGCGTTAATCATCAGACTGCTCCCGTCAGCATTCGCGAAAAAATCGCGTTTCAAGCCGAGACATTGGGGCGCGCGCTGCTCGATTTCGCCGGCCGCCGGCCGGTTAAAGAAGCGGCGATCCTCTCCACCTGCAACCGCACCGAACTGTACTGCAATATCGACGAACCGGCGCAGGCCCTCGATTGGCTGGCGTCGTATCATCATTTGGCGGTCAACGACCTTAAACCGTATTTGTATTCCCTGCCGCAGGATCAGGCGGTGCGCCATGCCTTTCGGGTGGCGAGCGGGCTGGATTCGATGATGCTGGGCGAGGCGCAAATCCTCGGGCAAATGAAACAGGCGGTGCGCACCGCCGAGCAAGCGGGCACCTTGGGCGCTTTACTGCATAAACTATTTCAGCATACCTTCTCCGTCGCCAAGGAAGTCAGAACCACCACGGATATCGGTTCTAGTTCGGTGTCCATGGCGGCGGCGGCGGTGCGCCTGGCGGAGCAGATTTTCGCCACCGTCCGCGGCCAGAGCGTGTTGTTTATCGGCGCCGGCGAGATGATCGAATTGTGCGCCGCGCATTTCGCCGCCCACCATCCCAAACGCATCACCGTCGCCAATCGCACGCTGGAGCGCGCCAACCTTCTCGCCCATCGTTTCCAGGGCGTGTCGATTACGCTTCAGGAGCTACCGGAACATCTTGCCGCCCACGATATTATTATTACCTCCACCGCTAGTCCCTTGCCGATTTTGGGCAAAGGCATGTTGGAGCGGGCGGCTAAGGCGCGCAAGCACCGCCCGGTGTTTATTGTCGATCTGGCGGTGCCGCGCGATGTGGAGGCGGAAGCGGGGATGCTGGACGATATCTTTCTCTACACCGTAGACGACCTGGCCGGGGTGGTGCAGGACGGCGTCGGCAGCCGCCAAGCGGCCGCCGAGGAAGCGAACGCCATCATTGAGAACAACGTCGATCATTTTATGCACTGGCTGGAAGTACGCAGCGTGGTGCCGACCATTCGCGCGATCCGCGACCACGCCGATCGCTTTCGTCGTCACGAGTTGGCGCATGCGCAACGGCGGTTGGCGAATGGAGAGGACCCGCAGCAGGTGCTGGAAAAAATGAGCCGGGCGCTGACCAATAAATTGCTCCATGTTCCCAGCCATGCCTTGAACCACGTCACTGGAGACGAGCGCGAGGCGCTGGAAGCGTGGTTGTGCCGTCTGTATCAAATTCGCCGCGAATGAAATCTTCCGTCGCCCGCAAGCTGGCGCAACTGGATGAGCGCCTAGTCGAACTGAACGCCCTGCTGAGCAGCGAGGACGCCACTACGGATATGGAGGCC